>CAZXSS010000107.1:0-2503 GCA_964643385.1 uncultured Candidatus Izemoplasmatales bacterium | reverse complement strand
CTCTCTCTTTTTTTGAAAAACACTGCATATGCAGTGTTTTTTTTTATTCATTTTGATGTATAACAAGAAGTAATCCACTATTAAATGAGACCTTACCTTCGCCTTTGTTAGATACAGCAAGTGGGTCATCAACGTTGAGATTATAATCCTTAATTGAATATTCGAAGTTCGATAATGAAAGCTTTTTTACGTCTTCTAGTGCAAAGAATGAAATATATTTATATGTATTTTTGATATGGTGTTCTCCTGGGGATAATACATACATTTTTGTCATATCGTTTATGAACACAATATCACCTTGTTTTAATAGTTGGATATTGGCGTAGGTATGATCTAGACGGTTTCCTATACCTCCGTAGACAATGATTTTTTCTGGATTTAATTTAAGTGCTTCTCTTATTGCTAAAAAGGAATCCGTTTCATCTTTTTTAACAGGATGCTTATCGATAGTTTTTGCATGGCGCTTTATATACTCTAATTCATCTTGTTCAATACTATCAAAATCACCAATGACATAATCTAACGTGAGCCCGGATGATAACGCGTGATAAGCGCCTTTGTCGACACCGATTAAATATTCGTTATCGTCTTTTTTATATAATGTATCGATAGAATAGTTAATGGGATTGATAAAAATTTTTACAATCATCCGCGTACCTTCTCAATTTGGGCTTTACGGTCTTTGTGTTTAAAGATATAAGAACCTGCGACCATGACATCAGCGCCAGCTTCTTTACATTGTTTTGCAGTGTCTTCGTTAATGCCACCGTCCACAACGATATCGAAGATATAATTATTCGTTTTTCTTAGTGTGTCTAATAAGCGAATTTTAGGTAAACTCTCTGGCATAAATGATTGACCACCAAATCCTGGTTCAACACTCATCACTAAGACTAAATCAATTTCTTTAAGGTAGGGTTCTATTGTTGATACTGGAGTGTTTGGCTTGATTGACAAACCTGCCTTAACACCTTTCTTGTGAATGGTGTCGATAAGGGCGCTTGGGTTATCAACGGTTTCTATATGAAAGGTAATTTGATTACTTCCTGCGTCGATAAAGTCTTTTAAGTATCGTTCAGGATTGGTAATCATTAAATGGGTATCAAATATTTTCTTGGTGTGGGGTCTAATTGATTTTACAATTGGTGCGCCAAAACTTAAGTTTGGGACAAAATGTCCATCCATCACATCGATATGAATCCAATCTGCAGAAGGTATGGATTCGATATCTTCTCTTAATTTGCTAAAGTCAGCGGCTAATATTGAGGGTGCTACGCGCATCGTCATCACTTTCCTTTTTTGTAGATTGTCTTTTTTTGGTCAATTTCATTGTAAATTAGTTTGTAGTTATCATATCGGAACTTTGGTATTTCGCCGTTTTCTACAGCCGCTTTTACAGCGCACTTTGGTTCATTAAGGTGTACGCATCCGCGGAATTTACAGTCTGCTTGGTAGGATACAAAGTCTGGGTAATTATCTTTGATTTCGTCTTTTTCTAATTCATAAAAATCAAGTTTAGAAAACCCTGGAGTATCAGCAACAAGACCATCATAGGCTTTATGGAGTTCCGTATGTCTAGTGGTATGTTTTCCTCTCCCAAGTGCTTTAGAAATAGTACCTGTTTCTAAGTCTAGGTCGATATCTAATGCATTTAAAAGACTACTTTTCCCAGCCCCTGTTTGACCAGCAAAGACACTGATTTTGTTTGCAAGGAGTCCTTGAATGGTGGTAAGCGTACTTGGATCTTTGGTCGATGTGAAATATATATCATAGTATTGTTTATAATAATTAAGTTGTGTTTTAAGTGTTGTTAGTTCGGTATCAGTAAGTAAATCTATTTTTGTAACGACAATAACGGGTTTGATGTGTTCTTGTTCAACTAAAACTAAAAACCGATCAAGTAGATAAAAGCTAAATGTTGGTTCTTTTGCGGAATGAATTAAGATGGCTTGGTCGACATTGGCAATTGGTGGTCTAACAAGTTCATTGTTTCTTGGTAAGACCTCTTCTATGGCGTCATCTGAATAACGGACCATATCACCAACTTTGGGTGAAATATCTTTATGTCTAAAGAGACCTCTAGGTTTAATATCATAGCGGTTTCCATTTTCATCTTGAACGGTGTATAATCCACCTGTTAGTTTTACAATACGTCCGTTTTTCATTGCATGCTCCTTTATACTTGATAAATTTTTAATGCTTCTTGTAAGCTATGGCGTTTAATTTTATGTTTAGCATGGATACTAGCTGTAAATGTTACAGTGATTAGTACGAATGCCGCAATACCAGTATCTAACCATGTTACATAGATTGGAAAATACATGTTATACATAGTAATCATTAATGACCGGATGATGTGAAAACTTGCCATAACAATCGGAATACTTATGATAAAGAGTATCACATTTAATTTGTAATAGCCACCAAGTAACACTTTGCTGATTTCTTTTTTATTAAAGCCAATGACTTTTAATAATGATAACGCATAGTACTGAGATTCTAC
>CAZXSS010000106.1:0-2599 GCA_964643385.1 uncultured Candidatus Izemoplasmatales bacterium | reverse complement strand
TTTTATGCTGCATTTGGACTGTATAGTATGTTGTTAGATCACTTTGGCTTTGAAGATGCCTTTAAAGTGTTCTTAGTTGTCATCATTTCTAATACTTTCTTAATGTTCTTTTTTATGCTTACAGGGGTAGAGTTTATTAACTGGTCAGCGTTTATCTTTATAAGTCCCTTAGAAATACTTTTACTACTTGCCCCGCGTATTGCTAAGCGTACCATCAATTATATTCGGATGAATTTGGATTGGAATCAAGCGCTTGGGACAAGAACCCTTATTGTTGGTGCGGGTAATGGCGGCGAATTGGTCTTAAAAGAAATCTACCGCAATAAAAAGTTATTAAACATACCGATTGCGTTTATTGATGATGATTATAATAAAATTGGCTCTAAATTATCAGGTGTTAAAATCGTCGGACCAATTAGTAATCTATCGAAATATATTCATCTGTTTCATATTGAAGAAGTTATTATTGCGATAAAAAATATTAGTTTTAAAAAACTTCAAGAACTCGTAACAGTTATTTCTGAAGAAGACGTTAAAATAAAGCGTCTTCCAATTATGGAAGAGATGGATAAAAACGAGAAACCAAAAATTATTGATGTTAAAGTTGAGGATTTACTAAGCCGCGGCGAAATAGAACTCAATAACGATGATATTGAAGCATTCATTGAAGATGAGGTTGTCTTAGTCACTGGTGGTGGCGGGTCAATTGGGAGTGAACTTTCTAGACAAATCGCCGAACTAAGTCCTAAGAAACTTATTATTTTCGATATATATGAAAACAATGCTTATGATGTACAAATGGAAATTTCTCGGATGTGCGCGAAAAAGAAATGCAAAAACACCTTAGAAGTAATCATCGGTAGTGTCTATAATGAAGCACGTTTAAAACGCGTGTTTGAAGAGTTCAAACCTACCATCGTTTTACACGCTGCTGCTTATAAACATGTCCCATTGATGGAAGACAGTCCACAAGAGGCGGTTAGAACCAATGTACTTGGAACCTATAATGTGGCAAAATTATCACATGAGTATGGTGTAAAAAACATTGTCCTTGTATCAAGTGATAAAGCCGTTCGACCAACCAATATAATGGGCGCCACCAAACGCTACGCAGAACTGATTATCGAATACTTTGATAAACAATCAGAAAAAACCAATTATTCTGCCGTACGGTTTGGCAATGTATTAGGATCTAATGGGTCAGTCATTCCATTATTTAAAAGACAAATAGAAGACGGCGGACCAGTTACAGTCACGCATCCAGATATTACACGCTATTTTATGACAATCCCAGAAGCAGTCAGTTTAATCTTACAATCAGCGGTGTATGCAAAAGGCGGAGAAATCTTTGTGCTTGATATGGGTGAGCCGATGAAGATTAAAGATTTAGCCGAAAAAATGATTAAACTTGTTGGCTTAAAACCACACCGAGACATCGATATTATATATACCGGTCTTAGACCAGGTGAAAAACTCTACGAAGAACTGTTAGTTGATACAACCAATAATATCAAGACACCAAACCGGAAAATCTTCATTGAAGATAGCCGTTCAAATGGTAAAGTACTCTTTAAAGAAGACGCCTTCACTCAAGTCATAACTGACATTGAAACGATGTCGACTTTAAAAATGAAAGAAACCATCGCAGAGATTATTCCATCTTATACCTGTGATAAAGGAAAAAATAACAAAAAATCCAAAGAGGTTAAATAAATCTTAAAGATATCTCATAAAATTTTATGAGATATCTTTTTTATGGTTTAACCCCAATTATTTTGTATAATAGAATGTGAGGTGGTTTTATGAAACTAATACAAAATGTACATGTTTACGCGCCAAAAGATATTGGGGTTCAAGATATTTTAATTGGTGAAGGAAAAATCCTTAAGATAGCTAAAAACATCGACTGCGGAAATTTAAAAGTTGAAGCAATTGATGGAAGTAATTTAATTGCGACACCAGGTTTTATCGATGGACACGTCCATATTACTGGTGGTGGCGGTGAAGCTGGGTATCATTCACGTATCGATCCTATATCTAAAGAAGATTTATTAGCAGGTGGCGTAACAACAGTACTTGGGTTATTAGGGACTGATGGCTTCACACGTTCAATGAAAGATTTAATTGCCAAAGCCAAAGGCTTAAAAGCAGAAGGCATCAGTACATATCTTTTCACAGGAAGCTACCAAATCCCTGTGAGAACCCTTTTTAATACCATAGAAGATGATATTCTTTTTACGAGTGAAATTATTGGTACAGGCGAAATCGCGATAGCGGATCACCGTTCTAGTCAAGTTGCTATAAATGACTTGCGAGATGTGATTGCGAAAACCCATGTTGCTGGATTATTATCCAACAAAGCAGGGGTAACTGTCATCCATCTAGGAAAGCAACCGAACGGGATTAAAATGATTATTGATGCATTAGATAATACGGGTATTCCTATAGAGAAAGTCTTACCTACACACGCCAATAGAAATGAAACCATCCTTAATGATGCGATAACCTATCATCATTCCCATGGACTTTATTTTGACATCACCGCAACAGGTGATGCCAAAAGCGCAGCTAAGGCGATTATACACGCCTTAAACAAAGA
>CAZXSS010000105.1:0-2663 GCA_964643385.1 uncultured Candidatus Izemoplasmatales bacterium | reverse complement strand
TTATAGCATTTTTTTAGCGCAAAATAAACAAAATACGTGATTAAACGCCTAATACTGTACCAACGGAAACAAGTTGCTTTCCCGCACCATTTAAGAAGTCACTTGCAGGCATGGCTTTTTTACCAGCCAATTGGACATATGTAATGACAAGAATACCTGTTTCACATTTGACTGCAAAGCCATCATCAAAGTGTTTTATGACTTTGCCGTTAGGATCTTCTTGATGGTTTTTTGCGAAGTTTTTACAGTGATGTAAGCGCGCTTTGATGACTTTAAGTTTTTTCCCGTGGGTAATGGTATAGGTGTTTGGTTCTGGATAGTATGCACGGATTTTCGCTTCTAATATGTCTGCTGATTTGGAAAAATCTAGTCGCTCTTCTTCACGTTTAATGTTATAAGCATAAGTTGCTTTTTGAGGGTCTTGTTTATAGCGTTTGTGAGTCCCTTTAAAAATCAACGGTAATGTCTCCATTAATAAGTCAGTACCTAATTTAGATAAGGCATTAAATAACGTTTCTGATGTGTCTGTTTCAGAAATTTTTAGTGCCTTTTGAGCGATAATATCGCCAGTATCCATGCCTTTTTCCATATACATAATTGTCACGCCAGTTTCGTCATGTCTTTGTTCGATGGCACGTTGTATTGGCGCACCTCCTCTGAGTTTGGGTAGTAAGCTTGCGTGGACATTGATGGCTTTATATGTTGGTGTTGTTAGTAATATTTCTGGAATAATTTGTCCGTAAGCAGCCGTGATAATGATATCTGGGTTAGCCTCAAGAACTGGGGTAAAGTCTTTTTTAATATTTTTGGGTTGAAAGACAGGAATGTTAAGTGCTTCTGCGGTTTCTTTAACAGGAGATTGTGTAAGCGTTCGTTTTCTACCAACAGGCTTGTCTGGTTGCGTGACAACGAGGGATACGGTGTAGGTTTTGTGTAAAGCTTTAAGTATTGGCACACTGAAATGCGGAGTTCCCATAAATACGATGTTCATGTGTTAACACGTCCTTTTTATAATAGTCTTGGATTGTATTCTATTGATAAATAAATATCAGTATTAATAAGATTTTTAACCATTTGGTTAATAAGTGGTAAAAGTGCAGGTTCGTCATCATATTTGATGACAATATGCATTCTATAGTGATTTCTCAGTTTAAATACTTTGGGTTTCATCGGGCCAACAATACGGGCTTTATAAGACAGTTCCCGTTTAAATATTTTGGTAAGTTCTGTGGCTTTTTTTAAGGTTTGGTTGCTGTTTTCTGAAGATATTGTCACGGCAAGCATGCGTTTAAAAGGCGGTAAGTTTAAGGTTTTTCGCATGGTGATTTCTTTTTTGTAGAAGGTTTCATATTGATGATTTTTGACATCTTTTAAAACGGCATGATCGTAGTCATAGGCTTGAATAATTACATCGCCTTTAATATGCCTTCTACCAGCTCTACCTGCCATTTGTGAGAGTAAGCTAAAGGTTTCTTCTTGAGCATAATAATCAGGTACAAAAAGACTCATATCCGCACTTAATACAGCGACTAAGGTGACATTTTCAAAGTCTAAACCTTTAGATATCATCTGTGTACCAACAAGGAAATCCCCATCGCTTTCAAAGGCGTTAAGCACGGTTTCATGGCCATGTTTTTGCGATGTTGTGTCTTTGTCCATGCGGTATATATTGGCATTTTTAAATAGCGCTTTTAAGTCTTGTTCTACGCGTTCTGTACCGATTCCCATGTAGCGAATATGCGGACTATGACATGATGGGCATTCTGAAGGCATTGGTTTAGATTCGTTACAGTAGTGACATTTTAAGCTGTTATCTTGTTTATGATAAGTCATTGATAAGTCACATTGATCACAGGTAATGGTTTTTCCGCAATTACGACATAAGACAAAGTTGGCATGCCCACGTCTATTGATTAAAAGGAGGGTTTGTTCATGGTTTTTAAGTCTTGTTTGCATGGCGTGGATGAGTGGTTTTGAAAATAGTGTTTTATTGCCTTGTAAAAATTCTTTTTTCATGTCGACCAAATGGATATCTGGAAGGTTACTGTCTAATACACGGTCTTTTAATGTAAGCAAGGTTATATCCCCTTGTGTTGCTTGATAATATCTAGTAACTGAAGGGGTGGCACTTCCAAGAAGTAAGGGAACACTATGGTATATCATACGTTTACTTGCGACATCATAGGCATCATATTTTGGGGTATCATCTTGGATGTAACTGGTGCTATGTTCTTCATCCATTATAATCAATCCTAAATTACTAATAGGTGCAAAAATGGCACTACGGGCACCAATTAAAATCGAAGCTTTTTGGTCTTTGATTTTAAGCCATTCGTTATATTGCTCGCCTAAGTTTAAGCGACTATGATATACCGCAACTTGATCACCGAAAACAGCTTTAAACCGTGCGGTTAAGCTTGGTGTTAAACTGATTTCTGGAACTAACATGATAACGGATTTTTGTTGGGCTAAGACTTTTTTAGCAAGTGCGATATAGACTTCGGTTTTTCCGCTTGAGGTAACACCGTGAAGTAAGAAGGGGGTTGCCGATTCAAAATGCTTATAGACTGTATCAATGACATGGGTTTGTGGGTTTGTTAGGTGGATGGGTTTGTCTTTGACACTTTTTAGGGTTTTTAACTCTTTGTATTTATCGATGGATG
>CAZXSS010000104.1:0-2679 GCA_964643385.1 uncultured Candidatus Izemoplasmatales bacterium | reverse complement strand
CATGCTTATCTACCAAAGTATAATCCAAGTATTGTTATCTTGACGCATTTTCATGAAGATCATTATTTAGGTGCCGTGTTTTTAAACAACAAAGTGTTTAAAAACACTTGGATTGTTCCTAACCCTAAAGATATGTCTAAACAAAGTATTAATGTGTACCGGTTACTCATGACAGTTTGTGCATTGAAGGGCTCATTATATATTGTAGATAAGGCTTTAGATCAACAACTCGTCCATCAAACACCAAGATTTTCATTGTATAAAGGATTAACCAAATCTACATCTTATAACAATAAAACTATGACAAAAGATAATAATCATGGATTAATCGTTGAGCTAACCCATGAAAAAAGGATGCTTTTTCCTGGGGATGTGTCATATCAAGCATTTCCTACAATGTTAAAAGATAGTATTTTTGATTATCTTGTTGTACCCCATCACGCTTCTTTTATGAGACCACCTTGTGTAAATCCTAATGATGACTACAACGCTGCATTCGTTTGTTCCTCATTTAGTAACCGGTTTGGTCATCCTGATTCAACCCATTTACAAAATTTAAGATGTAGTGGGTTTAATGTAGTCTTACTAAATAATTTAACAAATCACCGAGTTACATTAAGTTTATAACGGTTAAACAAAATATCTTGTTAAATTCATGTTAAAAGTAATCTATCTTTGATAGACTTATAAGTGAGATAAATTTATTTATTTGAGGTGTTACTATGAAAAAATGTATTATTACAATATACGCGTTATTAGCGTCTTTGCTCATTTTGGGGACATTTGTGGATTATGAGTTAACTAAGTATTTATATACCGAGGACAGTCCATTTGGGATGTTTATGGCCTGGTTTATTTATATCCCAACATTTTTAATGGCGTATGTAAGTTTATTTATTATTGTAAGACCATTATTACTTTCAAAGATTACCTATAAAAAGCTGACATTAGGATTATTTTTAATCTTCTATATTGTTTTAACAATCATCTTTATGCGTTTATTTGTTTATAGTGATGTATGGGTTACAATATTACTCCTTGTATTTATGAACGGTGTAGGGGTTATATTAACGTGGTTTATACCAAAAGAAGCATTGTATAAATTTCAGAAACTGGCGCTGTTATATTTAGTCGTTTTAACTTTAGGATACGTCATTGTTTCACTGCTTAAATTCTTATGGGGAAGAGAACGGTTTTATTTACTTGAATCACCAAGTGATTTTAGTCTTTGGTTTATCCCACAAGGGATTGAATCAGGCACAAGATATAACTCATTTCCTAGCGGTCATTCGACCGCTGCGGCGATGACATTGATTTTTGTGTTTATTCCTTTAGTGTTTGACTCACTTAAGAAATATTTTATCCCAATTAGTATTGGTGTTGGACTATATATCATGCTCGGGATGCTTAGCCGGATAATGTACGGAAGACATTATTTAACCGATACGGTTTTTTCTGTTTTAATTGTCTTATCGTTATTTCTATATTTTTATAAAGTTATTCATCCAAATGAAGAAGAAATTGTATAATTCATGGTTTAGAAAAGTGGGTGTTTCGTGTATAATATAGGTGATGATGTATTTAGGAGGCAAACCATATGTTATTATTATTTTATGTTATTCAATTTATTTATGCCTTAGGTACAGGTTATATAACGGGTCAAGATTTGGACCGTGAGGCTGAAATTGTCGGTGGACTATTTTTAGGGGCAACCCTAATATGTGTTATTATGGCAATTGTTGGCTTGCCGGTGTTACATATTATTATAGTATTTGTCATGTGGATGGCGGTAAGTTTAATTACAAGTGAAATCGTTCGCGCATTCTTTAAAGATTAATAAAAAGGCCACAGAGTGGCTTTTTTAAACCAAAAAGGGGAAGATTATATGAAAGTAAGAAAAGCAGTTATACCAGCCGCAGGCCTTGGTACAAGATTTCTACCTGCAACCAAAGCAATGCCTAAAGAGATGTTGCCGATTGTTGATAAACCAACACTTCAGTACATTATTGAAGAAGCAGTCGCATCAGGTATTGAAGATATTTTAATTATTAACGGACGGAATAAATCATCGATTGTTGATCATTTTGATCGTTCTGTTGAACTTGAAATGGAGTTAGAGAATAAAGGCAAAGACGAATTTCTAAAAGTCGTTAGAGATATCACCGATATGGTGAATATCCATTATATTAGACAAACCGAACCTAAAGGCTTAGGACACGCGATTCATTACGCCAAAAGCTTTGTCGGTAATGAACCGTTTGCGGTGATGCTTGGAGATGATGTTGTCTATAATGATGCCTATCCATGTTTAGAACAAATGATTGATGTCTTTAACGATAAACAAGCCTCTATTTTAGGGGTTCAAGAAGTTCCTGAAAAAGATGTTTCTAAATACGGTATTGTCAAAGGGATTAAACTATCTGAATCATTAACTGAGGTTGATGATTTAATTGAAAAACCAAAAACCGAAGATGCCCCAAGTAATATTGCCATCTTAGGACGCTATATTATCACACCACGCATATTCGAACTTTTAGAACATACAGAACCAGGGTCTGGTAATGAAATTCAGTTAACCGATGCCTTAAAACAATTAGCCAAAGAAGAATCAATGTATGCTTACACTTTTAAAGGTAGACGCTATGATGTTGGTAATAAACAAGGCTTCTTAGAAGCCAC
>CAZXSS010000103.1:0-2745 GCA_964643385.1 uncultured Candidatus Izemoplasmatales bacterium | reverse complement strand
AAACACTAATTAAAAGAACTGCCTTTTATATCAAAAGGCAGTTCTATTTTTTTATATCTAGACGCATTAATAGCC
Organism: uncultured Candidatus Izemoplasmatales bacterium; assembly: GCA_964643385.1. Classification (GTDB taxonomy): domain Bacteria; phylum Bacillota_I; class Bacilli_A; order Izemoplasmatales; family Izemoplasmataceae; genus SLQR01. Next base: position 2,670 of record CAZXSS010000103.1, on the reverse strand, counting down.
AATCATAATAAGTATCGTTTACTTTGAAAGCACGTCTGTTTGTGCCATAGCTGATAAACCCGTATTTTTCATATAATTTGATTGCGCGCGTATTTTCTGATACCACTTCTAAATAGATGGTTTCAATAAAATTCGTGCTTTTTGCATACGCAATTAACGCCTCCATAAGAAGACTTCCAAGGCCTTTCCCCCATTGAGGTTTCGCAACAGACATAGCGATAGTTGCTTTATGCTTTATCCGCTCTCTTGGATTGACTTGCAGTGATCCATTGGCAATTATTTTATTGTTTTCTTTGATAATAAACATCCGACTGTATGGTGTCTTGTTTACTTTGTCTAAGAACACTTCTTCTTGTTCTAAAGTCATCGGAACACCGTCTTTACCAAATAATAGATAGTCTGACTCAGACCCAATGGTTTTTAAATAACGTAACATATCTTTGGCATCACCTTTGTTTGCTAGTTCTATAGTATAGTTCATCATCATTCTCCTTATTGATCTTAAATTATACTTTAATCTCATTCAGTTGGTACAATATGAGCTACCAACATACCACCGTAATAAATCTCAAACCATTCGATATCTTCAAAAATGATTGTAGGAAGTGCACGACTTACGACCGTGCGTGTAAATGTTGAGTTAGGGTTCATTGATACTGAATAATTATTGGTTATATCTGTTTGATATGGCTCAGCACTTGTACTATCTTTAATTTTAAGTGTAACGAGATCTGATTCTGCAGTAAATGATCCAGACGTTAGATTTTTATATTGTAATTCAAATTCTATTTGATTGTCATTATGAATAGTATACGTGCTTGTAAAAATGATATCAATACCTGCATAGTCCAATATATTGGTATTAATCGCTGACTGATAATGTTCGTTCAATGTGTCATACTCATCACTCAGCGTATTGTGTTCGCCAACTAGAGTATAATAATTATCGTTTAAAGATGTATAGACAGAAGATAAGTCATTATACTCACTAAGTAGATTGTTATTTTCTGTATTAAGCAGGTCATAATCAGCTTGTAGTGACGCAAAGTCAGATTGTAAATTGCCATGTATTGTATCCAAATAATCATAGTCTTCTTTTAAATTGCTTAAGTTGGATTGAACCGTAACTAATGAAATAGATAAGGCGATGATTGCAATGATTCCTATCAGTGCTCCAGCAATCATCACATAGCTTGTACGTTTTGATAAAACAATGCCAGAATCTTCAAAGATAGAATCTATATTAATATCTAGTTCCTTCTCTATTTTATCACGAATATCTTTACTAGGAAGGGCTTTTCCGTTTTCATATTTTGAAATACTTTGTTTACTAATATAGAGTTTTTCAGCTAGTTCACTTTGGCTTAAGCCTTTTTTTATTCGGGCGTTTTTTATAAGTGTAGGTATGTCACTTTTTTTATACATTGTCATCGATCCTTTCTTGTTAATCCAATTTTACCTTTTAAATTTCCTTTGGTCAATAAAGAACCTAATAACGCCGTAACTAATGTGTCAACCATGTCAGTTGACATATCTGGTATTTGGATGCTATTCAGTTTGAAAAGAGCGTATCAGAGGAAAAAGGACGATTGGTACGACAAGAAGTATGGCTGTAAATACATACATAATTTGTAGTCCGGCTGCCACAGTCACCCCAACCATGACTGCTCCGCTTAATAATTGGCCAATCGCATCAAGTTGTCCAAAGCCAGAAAGCACAGTGGCTTTAATCTTAGAAGGAATAGATTTAACCAAAATTGTATTCAATAAAGGGTAAGTTGCTTCACGGTTAATCATAAAAAACATGAATCCCATTAAAGCCACATATTCATTGGATAAAAAGGTGAAAAGTAATAATCCAAATACCATCATTACCGTAAAGTTTAATGCCCACAATACAACGTGATGGCCTTTGGTAATATATTTTTTAACAATATGCAGTACAAGATAACCGATAATTGCCACCACGGCGTTAATCAATGATAATATCCAAATAGGGGGAAGATTAAACACATCACGCATCTTAAGATTATCAAGAATGTATTGTTCATGCGTCCTATCAATACCTTCACTATAAAGACCAAAGAAAAACATAATCACAACCATGACAATCAAGGTTTTATGAACCCTAACATGTCTAAATGCATTGCCTAATTGTGAAAAATACGATTTCCATAGAGGGTTTGTAATAGGGTCTTTTACAAAATGTTCCTCTTTCATGAAAAGAATGGCAAACCCACCTAACATAATAAACAATGCGCCGGTACACACAATCGCTAAGCGAATACTAAACATTCCAATAACTGCGGCAAACAAGATACCTGCGACACTGAATATTTTATACATTTGTGCCCCTGTAATTAGTGTATGTTCAATCTGTTCATTTTGGGTTTCATCGCTTACCCAAGAATCAAGTGCACCACTGATAAAGGTAACCCCGAGTCCCCAAATAATTTGCGCAATAATGATCATAAAAAAATACGTGGTAAGTATTTCCACAATAAAACCAAGCCCGATGATAAAAAGACCAATAATAACACTGAGTTTTCGGCTCTTCAAATCAGCTACAATGCCTGTTGGCACTTCAAATAAAAATACCGCAACTTCTAACGCACTCCCGACTAAAATAAGCTGGTAGAGTTCAAGATTTGCAATATCTATGCGGTATAT
>CAZXSS010000102.1:0-2946 GCA_964643385.1 uncultured Candidatus Izemoplasmatales bacterium | reverse complement strand
CGTATCTTGATGGTCTGTCATGACTTTAGTAATATCTTCAAACGCTATTAGGGTGCAAGATTTAAAACCTTTACAGAGGATAATTGCATTATCCGTAAAATAAAGAGCTTTCTTTTTAGTGCGTATAATATAAAGGAACGGTGCAACAAATAAAATTATGACTAAAACAAGATAAAACCCTAGATTCAATATATTCGATTCGAGGACATTTATTAACTCTAGAATATAAACAATCGTCGCTAATCCGAATAACCCGAGTAAAATATAGGCTTGTGAGTTTATCGGATGGGTTGGTTTAAATGTTTTATATTTTTTCATATTGCTTGCAAAGCGATTATAGTATAATGCTAGCGCTTTTTTCATTACATCACCTTCATGTCTTTGGCATTAAAAATACGGATATATTATATCACACTTTATGAATTTTTTTTACAGCTTCACGTTAATTTCACTTAGAAGATTATCCCACATCATAATCCTTTTGACAAGTGATAATGAAATGATTATAATAAATTGACAAGGAGTGATAACCATGGATGCCGTTTTAACCTATTTAGTTATCATTAGTTTTGGACTTATTTTGGGCTGGTTTATTTCTTCTCGCTTACAAAATAGAAAACAATATACACGGGTTCAGGTTATGCCATATGAGGTTTTCAAAAAGCATATGCGTAAAGGACAATTGATTGACATTAGAAAAAAAGATAGTTATGAAGCGGGTCATATTAAAGGCGCTAGGCATTTTTCTAAAGCCTACTTAAAGAATAAAAAACAAACCTTAGTCCCTCATGACCAAGATTTATATCTTTATTGCGATAACGGTAAAAAATCATTTCGCTTAGCAAGACAATTATTAACACATTATGATAAAAATATTTATGTCCTTCAAGGTGGATATGAGCATCTAGAAAAAGAATAAAACGGACAATGTCCGTTTTTTTATGCCTTTAATAACAACTTAAAATGGTGATCTAATAAAGCGTCTTTAACCTCTTCATCAATTGGGCCTTCAATAATCAAGCGCATTAAGAGTCCGTGGGTGGCAGTCCATAAGGTTTGTGCGGTTAAGACTGGATCAAGTTTTGGGTTAAGTTGTTTGTGTGATTGAGCTTCTTTAATGGTGTTGATGAGGGTAATAAATTGTGGGCGTTTACTAATGGCGTCTTGATTAAGGACACCTGTTTTACTGATTGTGTCTTTACTATCATCTAGCATGACAGCCCGGTAGAATACTGGGTCTTTAAGTACATGGTTGATATAGCTAGTAAAACTTGCAATGATTCGCTCGATTGGATTTTTTATGTGTTGTCTATCCATCCGTATCTCTGTCATTAACTGTCTATACCCGCGTCCAATAACCGCATTGATAATGGCTTGTTTATTGTTAAAATACTTATAGATGTTTCCTGGGCTATAGCCAATGGTTTTTGCGATGTCACGGATGTTTACTGCAGTGAATCCTTTGGTTTTAATAAGGCTTTCAGCCGCGTCAAGTATGGCTGTTTTTACTAGGGATTCACGTTGTGATTTTATATCGTTTTGCATGTCACTCATCCTTTATTAAGTGCTTTTAGTAAGGGCGTAAGTTGATCAATTGATACTACATTAATAGGTTCTTTCAGACAATCTAGAATGCCTTGTTCTTCGGCATTAAGCATACCCTCTTTTTTCTTCACTTTACTGGCCAAAGCCCGCATCATGATTTTATGTTTTAGTGATAGTTTATCATAATCAAAGGCCCCGCGTAAATAGAAAAAGTGATTATAAGGAAGCTTGTACTTTTCTAAGTTGTTTGTTTTTATGTGCTTAATAACTGCATCACTTTCATAAGATAAACCAACCGCAAAGATAATCAGAGTTTTTTCTTTTAGTTGATTAATATAAGGTTTTAATGTTTTTAGCCCTAAAATACCAACGGCATATAAACCACCACCTATAACAATTGTATCATAATCATTAAGATTGATTGTCTTGATCTCTGATGTCGGATAGATGTCTGTATTAAGGGTGTCTGCAATCCATTCAGCATACTGCTTCGTACTTCCGTAGTTCGATTCATATAAGACGAGTGTTTTACTCATGGTTAGCCGCCTCCAAAAGCGCATTTTCAATGGCTTTTAAGTAAGCGTTGCTGGTGACGGTTGCACCGGCATATACATCAACCTCATGCGTGTTGTGTTCTAAGACACGCGCTTCAATAATATCCCATGTTTCTTGGTTGACAAATGTGACATCGTCTAGACAATTAAGGTTGACAATCTTGTGATTTTCAACCGTAACTTCAATAGTGGTGCTAAAGCGGTAATAGTCATATTCTCCTGTGTATGTTCCATCTTCAATAGTTGTTAAATCAACCTGTTCAAAAGTAACCGTTTCTCCTGCTTCTAGTCCCCTGTTTAAATAGACTATTCCAGCCCCAACGACAAGAATTAAAACAGCCATGATACTTGATAAAATAATCACTATTTTTTTCATAGATTACACCTCGCATTATAAACATTGTTTATTATAGTGAACATTGTTCAATATTATTATAAACAAATAATTGATTTTGTCAAGTGCTATTAAAAACCCCATCATCAAAGTGTTATTGATAATGGGGTTTTAGGGTTATGCCGGTTCTAATTCAATCGATTCAAAGATAACTTCGTTCATATCTCCTAAGGTGCTTTCTAACAGTAACCTAAGGTAGTTTTCTTCTTTTCTAATGTCAATATTATGAATGATGGCAAGGGCTTCTTTATGGGTGCTGCTTGTGAGATGATAGCTTTGGATGTTGTAAAGTTTTAATAATACCCGAGAATCCTTTGTGAGTAAGGGATTGTTTTGGGCTAAAAGTTTAATGTCCATAATAAGGACATCTTTGTTTAAAGAGATGCTGTGTAAAAAGCCATCATTAAAGATGGGTAACCCACCGAGTTTTTTTGCTAATGCGGTTTGTTTAAT
>CAZXSS010000101.1:0-2995 GCA_964643385.1 uncultured Candidatus Izemoplasmatales bacterium | reverse complement strand
ATTCAAAAAACTGTGCGATTACCTATGAAGATTTAAAAATTAACATTGTCGACACCCCAGGACATGCCGATTTCTCAAGTGAAGTTGAGCGAATCATGCGAACGGTCGATACGGTTATTTTACTTATAGACTCAAGTGAAGGACCCATGCCACAAACCCGTGTGGTATTAGAAAAATCACTTAAACAAGGGTTAAAACCCATTCTTTTTATCAATAAAATTGATAAAAAAGATCGTCGCATAGATGAAGTTGTGAACCGAAGTTTCGATTTATTTGTTGAACTCGGCGCAACGGATGAACAACTTGACTTCCCAATTGTTTATGGGATAGCCAAAGAAGGCATTGCGACATTAGATGTAGATCAACCGTCAACCAATTTAAATCCGTTATTTGAACTCTTAAAAAGACATGTAAAGCCGTATCCAGATTTAAAAGATGAACCACTCCAAATGCAAGTATCATCACTTGCATATGATGATTACTTAGGACGTTTAGGGGTTGCAAGAATAACCAAAGGCACCTTAAAACAACAAGACTACATTACGGTTATTAAACGCGATGGCGCCTTGAGTAAAGAAAAAATTGCCAAAGTGTTTATTAACCAAGGCTTACACCGCGCAGAAGTCAAAGAAGCTCATGCAGGCGATATCGTTGTATTTTCCGGTATTTCTCATATTTCAATTGGTGAAACGATTTGTGCAAATACCGCGATTAAACCTTTGCCAAAAATGGAAATTGAACAACCGACATTAACGATGCATTTTTTAGTTAATGATTCTCCTTTTGTCGGCCGCGATGGCCATTTACTAACAAGTCGTCAATTACGCGAACGTCTTATGAAAGAACTTGAAACCAATGTCGGTCTTGAAGTCTCAGACTTAGACGGAGTAGAAGGATACAAAGTCAGTGGCCGCGGAGAACTTCATCTATCTATTTTACTAGAACGTATGCGCCGTGAAGGCTTTGAACTTGGCGTCTCTAAACCAGAAGTACTCTTACGTTCAATCGATGGTGTTATTCATGAACCCTTTGAAAACGTCACAATTAGCGTGCCTGATGATTACGCAAATCCAATCATTAATCACATGAATCAACGCAAAGGGTTAATGCAAGATATGCGCTCAGAAAAAGGCTATACTAAAATTGAATACATCGTTCCTGTACGCGGGTTAATAGGCTACAGAAGCACATTTATTAATGCCACACGTGGCATGGGAACCATCGAAAAAGTCTTCTATAAATACTTGCCGCATGTCGGACCTATCGAACAAACAAGAAACGGTGTATTCATTTCTAAAGTTACTGCTAAAACAATGGCCTATTCATTATTTAACCTTAACGACCGCGGGGAGTTATTTGTTGACCCTGCAACCGAAGTCTATGAAGGCATGATTGTCGGTCTTAATTCACGAGAAAATGACCTTGTCGTCAATCCGTGTAAAAACAAAAAACTTACCAACGTACGTTCAAGTGGAACGGACGAAGCCGTTAAATTGATTGGGGCGAAGCATTTCACCTTAGAAGAAGCACTTGAATTTGTCGAAGACGACGAATTAGTTGAAATCACGCCGCATCATATTAGATTAAGAAAAAAATATTTAGATGAAATTGAACGTAAACACAATAAAAAGAAAACACTTAAAAACGATGTGTAATCATCGTTTTTCTATGTAAAAGAAAGGACATATATTATGTCATTTGAAACAATCATTAGTAACAAATTAATTCTTAAAAACATCGAACGCAGTGGGTATGAAACACCTACTAGTATTCAAGGTGAAGCCATACCAGCCATCATGTCAGGACGCGATGTCTTAGGCATTGCCCAAACCGGTTCAGGAAAAACTGCAGCCTTTACCATGCCTATTTTAGAAATGCTTTCACATGAAAACGTGCCATCAAAACAAAAACGTTTACCTAGAGCACTCATTTTAACCCCAACAAGAGAACTTGCCATGCAAATTAAAAACACCATTGTCAACTATGGACAAAACTTAGGTATCCGTGTGACAACGGTTTACGGCGGGGTTTCAAAACAAACCCAAATCCAACAAATCAAACGCGGTGTTGATATTATTGTTGCAACACCTGGGCGATTCTTAGATTTACACCGCATGAAAATTATTAAAACTGACGCCATCCGTACGCTCGTTTTAGATGAAGCGGACATGATGTTAGATATGGGATTCATTCAAGATGTAAGTGATATTATCAAACACGTTGAACCCTTAAATCAAACCATGCTGTTTTCAGCCACCATGTCTAAAAAAGTATCAATCCTTAGCAAAGACATCCTTAAAAACCCAATGATGATTGATGTTGCGCCAAAATTTAAAACCACAGATACTGTATCGCAATATGTAATCAATGTGAAACCACACCAAAAAGATGATCTCGTGGTTGCCTTTTTAGAACAAAAGAATCCCGAACAAGCGATTATCTTTTGCCGGACAAAACGTAGTGTTGATCGTTTAAATGATCTTTTACTAGAAAAAGGCTTTAGCGTTGATAGTATTCATGGAGATAAAGTCCAACGTATTAGACAAAAAATTCTTGATAAGTTCCGAAATAAACAAGTGAAATATATTGTAGCGACCGAAGTCTTATCACGCGGTATTGATATTAACGCATTGCCTGTTGTTTTAAACTATGATACACCAGAAGACCCTGATGCCTACATTCACCGTATTGGCCGTACTGCAAGAGCCAATATTAAGGGTGAAGCATATACGATTGTTACAAAAAAAGAACAAGGACATATCCGTGAGATCGAAGCACATATTGGCCAAAAAATTAACACCATTGATGTGTATTCACTATTAAAAAATACCCGTCCCGCAAAAGAAAAACCGTATACTGTCAATCCGTTTAAAAAGAAAAAAACGGCATCAACAAAACCATACACAAAAAAAGCACAACAAACAAAACCATATAAAAAGAAAACCCAAGAAAAACAGCCATTTGCCAAAGATACAGACCAACCAAAACCATTTAA
>CAZXSS010000100.1:0-3071 GCA_964643385.1 uncultured Candidatus Izemoplasmatales bacterium | reverse complement strand
TATGGGTCGTTACGACCATTTGGGTTAATGTCGGACTTGCTCTTGGCTTTGCAACATGGGGGACTGTTGTCATCACGCGAGCAAAAAAAAATACTATAAAACCTGATGCTTAATCAATAATCAATATGTTTCATGACATTAGATAAGGCAATTTAATTATTACCTTATCTAACTTGTCATGGGAAACCGAGGTGAATCTTGTGTTTAATATAGCCATTGTCGAAGATCAAACATCAAGTGTCGATATATTAAAAACGTATATTAAACAATATGCTAAAGACTATGATGTTCAATTTAATATTAATGTTTTTCATGATGGATTAAACATTGTCGAAGGTTACATCGCGGATTTAGACATTATCTTTATGGATATTGAAATGGCACATTTAGACGGCATGAGTGCTGCAAAAAAAATTAGACAATTTGATTCTAATGTAATTATTATCTTTGTAACCAATGTTGGCGAGTACGCTATAGAAGGATACCACGTTAATGCGTTGTCATTTTTGTTAAAACCACTAACGTATTTTGCCTTGTCACAAGAATTACACAAATCACTAGCCAAAATTAAAGATAAAAAAGAAAAATTTATTACAATCAATACAAATAATGGCTTCACAAAAATTAATACAGCAAAAATTAATTACATCGAAGTCATGAAACATACATTGACTATTTATACAACAACAGAAGAGATATTGTTTAGAGGAACGATGAAACACTTAGAAAATGAACTGAAACCATTTCACTTTTTCAGATGTAATAATTGCTATTTGGTTAATCTAGCTAGAGTTAATGCGATCCAAGGTGATTATGCTGTAGTTAATAAACAAAAATTAAAAATTAGTCGTCCTCGAAAAAAAGCATTTATGAAGGCATTGACGATGTATGCGGGGCGTAATTATTAAAAACACAACGAAACCTTTATATAATTATTATCAAAGTTAGATTACAATCTATGATGTTTTATACTCATTCTATGCCAAAAACCTTTAATATATATTTTTCAATGGTATTTTATTATAGACTGTAGCTAAACGGTTATTGATAAAGCTGGGTTTAACATTATGTATGAAAAAGATTAGTGTAAGAAACAAAGAATATACTTAACATGATAGGTGAGAGAATATGGCAAAGAATGAAGATATTATTAATGAAATGACAATAAAAGAAAAAGCGTCCTTAACCTCAGGAAAAGATTTTTGGCAAACACAAGAATTGCCACGGTTCAATATTCCTAGCATATTTTTAGCTGATGGACCACATGGTGTACGTAAGCAAGCAGTCGCAGCTGATCATCTAGGATTAAATGAAAGTTTAAATGCAACCTGTTTTCCAACGGCAGTAACCATCGCAAGTAGTTGGAATTTGAAACTAGGAGAGGAACTAGGTAAACGCTTAGGAAAAGAAGCATTGGCACAAAATGTAAGTGTATTATTAGGACCAGGTGTGAACATTAAACGTAATCCACGCTGTGGACGTAACTTTGAATACTTCTCTGAAGACCCTTATCTTGCTGGTAAAATGGCCGCGAGTTATATTAAAGGAATACAAACTAACGGAATATCCGCTTGTGTGAAACACTTTGCAGCCAATAATCAAGAACACCGCCGATTAGTAAATAATTCAATTATCGATGAAAGAACCCTTAGAGAAATATACCTACAACCGTTTGAAATTGCGGTTAAGGAAGGGAAAACAAGAACGTTAATGACTAGTTATAATCTTGTGAATGGTGTATATGCCAATGAAAATAAACATCTATTAAGAGAGATTCTTCGTGATACATGGAATTATAACGGAGTTATAGTTACAGATTGGGGCGGAAGCAACAACCGGATAAACGGGTTGATTGCTGGGTCTGATTTGGAGATGCCGACCACCGACGGAGAAACAAATGATGATATTGTTAACGCTATTGAACAGGGTGAAATCAAAGAGACTTTATTAGATGAAACCGTTGACCGTTTGCTTACATTAATAAATGATACTGCAATACCAAATGATGCAAATAATACATTTGATATAGATGAACATCATGATTTTGCAAGAAGAGCTGCTGAAGAATCAATTGTTTTATTAAAAAACGATAACAACTTGCTTCCGCTTAAACCGAGTACACATGTTGCTTTAATCGGTGAATATGCAGAAAATCCGCGTTACCAAGGAGCGGGGTCTTCTATTGTTAATCCAACTAAATTAGATTCTGCGTTAGACTTAATTGACGATACAACACTTGATATTATTGGTTATGAAAAAGGATATAAGCGATACGGTAAGAAATCTAAAAGACTTATCAATAAGGCTGTTAAACTTGCAGAAAATGCTGAAGTCATTTTGCTATATCTTGGCTTAGACGAAGTAACAGAATTAGAGGGTAAAGATAAAGATGATCTAAAATTACCACATAATCAACTGGCACTTATTGATGCACTTGCATCATTAGGAAAACCAATCGTAGTCACTTTGTCATATGGATCTGTTGTAGAGATGCCGTATCTTGATAAAGTAGATGCAGTGGTTCACGGCTTTCTCGGAGGTCAAGCAGGCGCAAAAGCGATGCTAAATGTTTTAACAGGTGTCGTCAATCCTTCAGGAAAACTCACCGAAACCATTGCCAAAACATATGATGATTATTCTACTTCTAAAAACTACCCCGGTAAAGAACTTACCGCTGAATACCGGGAGGGTTTATACGTAGGGTACCGTTATTTTGAAAAAGTGAATATCAAACCACAATTTCCTTTTGGGTTTGGTCTAAGTTATACAACATTTGACTATACATCAATAAAAGTGCACTCATCAGGCGTCACGGTTACGGTTGAAAACACTGGGAATTTGATGGGAAAAGAAATCGTACAAATGTATATCAAAAAACAAGATTCAGCTTTCTATCGTCCAGAAAAAGAACTAAAAGGGTTCACAAAAATAGAACTAAAACCTAAAGAAGCTAAAACGATCACCATTCCGTTTGATGATTATGCATTTAGATATTTCAATATTGAAACAAATCAGTTTGAAATTGAGGGTGGAACGTATTTAATATTGGTAGGTCCCTCTTCTGAGAATAC
>CAZXSS010000099.1:0-3134 GCA_964643385.1 uncultured Candidatus Izemoplasmatales bacterium | reverse complement strand
ACGCTAACATGTTATAATGTATCGTGTTGTCAAGAATTGACTTTAAGGAGGAAAATATGGCTTATAAAATACTTACAATTAATCCTGGTTCAACCAGTACAAAACTCGCTGTATTTGAAGATGAAACATGTGTATTTAAAGATTCTGTGAGGCATGATGCTAAAGAGATCGGCCGGTTTGAACGTATTATTGATCAATATGATTATCGTAAAAAGACGATATTGGATGCGCTTAAATCATCAAATATCGACCTTGAAAGTTTAGATGCCGTTGTCGGACGCGGTGGTATGTTAAAACCGATTGAAGGTGGCACATACGAAGTAAACGACGCGATGATTGCGTATATGAAACAAGCGCCGCGTGGGGAGCACGCATCCAACTTAGGTTGCGTTCTTGCAAAAAACATTGCTGATGAATATGACATTCCTAGTTTTATTGTCGACCCTGTTGCGGTTGATGAGATGCATGATATAGCGCGGTATACAGGAATGCCTGAAATTAAACGAGACAGTTTATTTCATGCCTTAAATCAAAAAGCGGTTGCGTTAAAAGCTGCGAAAGATTTAGGTAAAGATTATCATGAACTAAATTTAATTGTCGCCCATTTAGGTGGCGGCATTAGTGTTGGCGCGCATGCAAAAGGACGCGTAATTGATGTAAATAATGCCCTTGATGGAGACGGGCCGATGTCGCCAGAACGTAGTGGTTCAGTGCCTTTAGGTCCACTTTATAAAATGATTTTTAAAGGCGATTATACTTTACAAGAAATCAAACGTAAAAATTATGGTGGAGGCGGACTCGTTGCGTATTTAGGTACCAATGACGGATATGAAATCGAGAAGCGTATTAAAGAAGGCGATGAGCACGCGAAGTTTATTTTTAGTGTCATGTGCTATCAAATTGCCAAGGAAATTGGAAGTTGTGCGACGGTTCTTAAAGGCAATGTTGATGCAATTGTATTAACTGGTGGACTCGCATATGATCAATTTGCTGTTTCATTAATTAAAGAACGAACTGCATTTATTAGTGATGTTCTTGTTTACCCTGGAGAAGATGAACTTGAAGCCCTAGCACTTGGAGCACTTCGTGTGTTACGCGGGGAAGAACAAGCGAAAGAATATAAGTAGGTGATTGAATGATTACAACAATAGACGCAATTGTAGACGCGGCAAAAAAGTGTGAAACAAAAACCCTTGTTGTTGCCGTAGCAAATGATCATCATGTCCTTGAAGCGGTAGAAAGAGCGCGTAAAGAAGACATTATTCATGGAATCTTAGTTGGTAATCAACCCGATATTGAAGAAACACTAGAAGATTTAGGGTATGATGCAGACAACTATACCATCATGCATGTGGTTGATAAAGTTGAGGCTTGTGAAGAAGCCGTTAAGCTTGTGAGTTCGCATGATGATTATTTTTTAATGAAAGGGTATGTTGATACGGCTGTTATTTTACGCGCTGCTTTAGATAAAAACTACGGTCTTCGCGGGAAAAATAGAATATCGCATGTTAGTGTCATGGATATTCCAGCTTATCATAAACTCTTACTTATGAGTGATGGCGCAATGAATATTGCACCAGATGCTGATATTAAACAAGAAATTATTGAAAACGGTGTCCATATTGCCCATGCACTTGGTATTAAAACCCCTACTATTGGATGCATTGCAGCCATTGAAAAAGTAAACCCAAAAATGCCAGCGACTTTGGATGCTGAAACGTTAATTAAGCGCAATGAAGATGGCGTAATTACGGGTTGTAAAGTTGGTGGACCGTTTGCGCTTGATAACGCGATTAATAAAGAAGCCGCAGAACATAAAGGGATTACCGATCCGATGGCTGGAGATGTTGATTTTGTCTTGATGCCACAAATTGAATCAGGCAATGTCTTTTATAAAAGCATGATGTTTTTAGCAGGAGCAAAAAGCGCGAGTGTGATTGCTGGTGCCACTAAACCGATTGTTTTAACTAGTCGTGCTGATTCAACTGATAGTAAATTTTATTCGATTGCACTGTCTGCATTGGTTGCAGACCTCAAATAAAAATATATATAAAGGAGATACCACATGAAAAAGAATAGTGATTTTAAAACAGAGGTCTTCGAATACTCAAATGATGGCTTCGAACAAATTATTTATTTCCATAACAAAGAAACAGGGCTCAAAGGGATTACGTGTATTCATGATACACGGTTAGGACCATCTTGCGGTGGTACACGTTTTTATAACTATGAAAGTGAAGAAGCTGCACTTTACGATGTTACCCGTTTAGCCAAAGGTATGACGTATAAAAACGCCGCTGCTGGGTTAAACATCGGTGGATGTAAAAACGTGATTATCGGGGATCCTAAAAAGTTAAAAAACGAAGCCTTTATGCGTTCATATGGACGCTACATTCAAAGTTTAAACGGGCGTGTTTATACTGGACAAGATATGAATATGACTCTACAAGACTGTGAATGGATGGATATGGAAACGGATTATGTTTCTGGTGTTATGAGAAAAGGTGCTGGAAGTACAACGATTTTAACCGCAAAAGGGACTTATGTCGGAATGCTTGCTGCAGCTAAAGAAAAACTTAAACAAGACAATCTTGATGGTTTATCAATTGCCTTCCAAGGTGTTGGTGCCGTTGTTACAGAAATGATTCAATACTTAAATGAAAACGACATCAAAAAAATCTATTTTACTGATATTGATCAAAATAAAATCAAAAATTTCCAAGCTGCCTATCCAGATGCTGTTTTTGTTGAATCAGATGAAATCTATGACCAAGATGTAGACATCTTCTCACCAAATGCCATCGGTGCAATTATTAATGATGATACAATCGATCGTCTTAAATGTTCAATCATTGCAGGGGCTGCAAATAATGTCCTTAAAGAAGAACGTCATGGAGATATTTTAGATGAAAAAGGCATTCTTTATTGCCCTGACTTTGTTATTAATGCAGGTGGCGTTATAAATGTATACCATGAAATGATCGGGTACCATCAACCAAGTGCCATTAAAACAACGGATGCAATTTATGATCGTCTAATGGATATTTTCAAAATTGCCCGTGAAGAACATATGCCAACCTATAAAGCCGCAAATATTATGGCTGAACGCCGTATTGATAAAATGATGAAAATCC
>CAZXSS010000098.1:0-3293 GCA_964643385.1 uncultured Candidatus Izemoplasmatales bacterium | reverse complement strand
GAATTGAAGATGATTTTTTCAGTTTGGCTTTTTCTTCTTCGTTGAGTTTAAGATGGACTACATGATGGATCCCATCTTTATTGATAACAGCAGGGAGTCCAATATAAACATCTTTGTCTATATCATAGGTTCCTCCATTATAAACAGAGATTGGTAATATTCTATTTTCATTGTTAAAAATAGCCGCAGTGATTCTTACTAGAGTCATACCGATACCGTAGTATGTGGCTTTTTTACGTTTGATGATTTCATAGGCTGCGTTTTTTACTTTTTGATATATGGTATTAAGATCTTCGAAGTTAATTTGTTCCATCGATTCAATGACATCGAGCATAGGCTTTGCGCCAACATAAGCATTTGACCAAACAACAAACTCACTATCTCCATGCTCTCCTAAAATATAAGCATGTATATTGGCAACAGAAATATCAATTTTATCTGATATTTCATATCTGAGTCTTGCGGTATCTAAACTGGTTCCGCTACCGATAACTTGATTGGTTGGTAGGCCAGATGCCTTATAAGCAACATACGCTAAAATATCAACTGGGTTAGACGCAACGAGTAATATTCCATCAAAACCACTTGCCATGATATTATTAACGACGCTTGTAATGATTTTTGCGTTACGGTTTAGAAGATCTAACCGTGTTTCCCCTTCTTTTTGATTAACACCTGCTGTGATAACCACGAGTTTTGCATCATTGCAATCATCATAATCACCTGCATAAATTTTCATTTTTCTTGGACCAAATGCGAGGCCGTGGTTTAAATCCATTGCTTCACCAAGGGCTTTTTCTTTATCGATATCAATAAGTACGAGTTCTTCTACTGTGCCTTGATTAACAAGCGAGTAGGCATAACTCATACCCACCATGCCCGTTCCGACTATTACAACTTTACTACTTTGCATAAGTAAAACCTCCTTCTTAATTATTGTAGCGTAGATGAGGTCTTATGTATAAAAAAACGCGTTAAAAGAAAAGGATTAACTTATGTAGTCAATCCTCTTTAAACTATTTTCTTTGATGTAACTCTTTTTTCAACGCTTCAAGTATGGGTTTGGCATCGCCTATAAATCCCATATCAGAAATATTAAAAATCGGAGCATCAGGATCAGTATTTATGGCAATAATGAGGTCAGATTTTTCCATACCAGCAGTATGTTGAATAGCCCCAGAAATACCGCAGGCAATATAAATGGTCGGTTTAACGGTTTTTCCCGTTTGACCTACTTGACAGTCTTTTAAGGTAACGCCTTCATCAACCAGTGCACGGCTAGAGCCTAAACATGCACCAAGTTCTTTTGCGGCATCTTCGACAACATCGATAAAATCTTTTGCACCGCGTCCTGCAGATACGATGATATCTGCGTTTGTAAGGTCATAGGCCTGTGTTTTTGGTGGGCTTGTTTCGATGATTTCAACACGCGGCGCAGGTCCATCATAAGCGAGTGTGTCAATGGTCCCTTGATGGGTGGTTTCAAGTTTTGCTTTATCAAAAACACCCGGTCTAACCGTTGCCATTTGCGGCATATGATCCGGGCAAATAATTGTCGCAAACAAATTTCCACCTAAAGCGGGACGCGTTGCGTAAAGTTTTCTGCTTGATTGATCGTTTTCATCAAAGGTAAGATGGGTCGCATCCGCTGTTAACCCAGTGTGCACGCGCGCTGATACTCTTGGCGCTAGATCGCGGCCGATTACTGTTCCACCGATTAAGAAAATAGCAGGATGATTATTTTTAATCACTGTTTCAATCACGTGGGTGTGGGTTTCTGTGTCATAGTCTTTTAATATATCATCGTCACAGACTATGACATGATCGCAACCGTGTTCAATAGCCTCTTCTGCTAGTGATTTAATGTTATGTCCAATAATGACCCCAACAACGCGGTCAGTAAAGGTGCGCGTTGATAACATCTGTTTGGCTTCGCTTATGAGTTCAAAGGAAACTGGTTCGATTGCTTGATTGCGGTGTTCTATGTAAACATATATATCTTTACCATCTTGATAATTCATTATGTCTCCTCCTAGTTAATGCCTGAGATGGCATCTAAGATTTTTTTGGCAGCGTCTTCGCTGCTTGTTTTCATTGGTTTTTGTTTTTCTTGTATAGGTTTTGTGAAGGTTTTAAAAACACGGGTTGGAGACCCTTTTAACCCAATATGTTTTTCGTTAACTGGTAAATTATCTTTGGTAATGATCTGAACGTCTTTTTTGTAAGCATTCATGATTGCTTTAACATTCATATAACGCGGTTTTCTTGCTTCTTTTAATGTTGTGATGAGTGCTGGAAAAGGTAGTTTTAATGTTTGATCAAAGGTTTCAAATGCTTTTACTACAGTGATGGTGGTGTCTGTAACACCTTTGATATCTTTAACATAACTGGCTTGCGGAATATCTAAAAATTCTGCGACTTGAGGACCAACTTGGGCTGTGTCACCATCGATGGCTTGTCTTCCAGCAATGATTAAATCATAGGCTTGTGTATTTAGGAATGAAGAAAGAATGGCTGAGGTTGCCCAAGTATCTGAGCCAGCAAACTTACGATCTGTTAAAAGATAGGCATGATCAACACCCATAGCGTATAGTTCTCGCATCATATTTTCAGCTTGCGATGGTCCCATCGATACGACATTGACGGTTCCACCGTGTGTTTCTTTAAGTTCAAGAGCAAGTTCTACCCCGGCTAAATCATCAGGGTTTATAATGGTTGGAACACCAGCACGGATTAATGTGCCTGTTTCTTTATCGACTTTGATTTCGGTGGTATCTGGGACTTGCTTGACTAAGACAAATATTTTCATTGTTAGACTCCTTTCAACATGTGTGCCGCAATAACCATTTTTTGTGCTTCGTTTGTGCCTTCATAAATTTCGGTAATTTTTGCATCACGCATCATGCGTTCTATCGCATATTCTCTTGTATACCCATATCCACCAAATAATTGTAATGCTTTCGTGGTTACTTCCATGGCGGTTTGCGCTGCATGAAGTTTGGCAATAGCTGCGGCTTTTGAGTATGGTTTTCCTTGTTTTTTAAGTAGTGCAGCATGATAGGTTAAATGCTTAGCAGATTCTTTTTTGGTTTCTAGTTCAGCAAGGACGAACTGTGTGTTTTGAAATTGACTGATCGGTCTACCAAACTGGGTACGCTCTTTAACATAATGAAGTGCTTCTTCAATTGCCCCTTCAGCAATGCCAACCGCTTGAGCAGCAATTCCAATACGACCGCCGTCTAAGGTTGCAAGGGCAACTTTAAAGCCTTTATTAATTTTTCCTAAGATGTTTT
>CAZXSS010000097.1:0-3298 GCA_964643385.1 uncultured Candidatus Izemoplasmatales bacterium | reverse complement strand
TTGATTTTCAGTATTCAGAGTATTTTGAAAACAACATCGAACAATATCAAATCGACTATGATGAACCTGTCGACTATAAAATATCTGTTAAAACCTACAAACATTTAGATAAACCCACTGACACACCAGTACTAACCTATAAAAATCGTTTCATTTACGATTTCGGTGACTCTGAAGCCCTTGTTGTTTTAGACGATAAAGGTTTAGTTAAGCAATACATCGAATATACAAAAGACCATAAACGCATTGATATATTCATGACAAAACATCAAAAACATACCCTCGCAGAAATGGAATATGTGTTAAGCGGTTTATTGTTTTTAGAAATCGCCTTAAAAGAATATAAACTCCCTTTTCATGCCAGTGCCATCAAACATAAGAATCAGGCTGTACTATTTTCCGCCCCTTCAGGTGGCGGGAAATCGACACATGCACATTATTGGCAGATGATGCTTGATGATGTCACCTATATCAATGATGATAAACCATTAATTCATAAAGTTGACAACCAATTTGTTGTCTCAGGAACCCCTTGGTCTGGTAAAGACACCATTAATACCAATGATTCTGTTCCTTTAAAAGCGATTGTTTTTATTGAAAAATCAGATACCAACACGATTGAAAAATTATCCACTAAAGACGCACTACATTACATCATGCGTAATAGTTTAAGACCACGTCAAAAAGCGTTGGTTCATAATGCGATGGATCTATTAAATGACATAGTCAAAGACATTCCTTTGTACTTATTACAAGCAAAAAACGACGCATCAAGTGTAACGTGCGTCTATAAAAAACTATTTCAAGAGGGGGCCAATCATGAAAATTAAATCAGCTTATGTCCTTCGTTCAATTGCCGATGAACATATTGTCGTCCCAACAGGACAAGAAGGCGTAAATTTCAACGGTGTATTAACATTAAACAATTCAGGAAAGCTTTTATTTGAAACCTTGCAAAAAGGTGCAAATACAAACACCTTAGTCGATGTGTTAATGGATCACTATGATGTCGATGAAAAAACAGCACTGCATGATGTCCAACAATTTATCAAAAAATTAGACTCTAAAGCGATTATTACGCATGAGTAAACGTCACATTTTAAGTCATGAACTGTTACCAATCATTGAAACCACACTTCAGTCTGGTGGTACCTTTAACCTCACGGTGAGTGGTACCTCAATGCGTCCCTTTTTAACCCATAAAACAACCACTGTAACCTTAGCGCCGCCCGCCTGTTATAAACGGCACAATATTTACCTATTTAAAACCAATGACCAAATATACTTACACCGTTTAATTGAAATTGATGATGAAACCTTCATCTTTCAAGGCGATGCCTTAAAACAAAAAGAGATGTGCAACTTAAAAAACATCATTGGCCAAGTTACTTGTATTGAAAAACACGGTAAAACAATTTCATTAGACAGCCCATTTTACCGTTTCAAAATAAAGTTATGGGTTGGTTTAAAACCATTTAGACGGATATTATTGAAACTGTGTAAGGGGTAATACCTATGGATCAAGCAATAGCCATTACTTTAGAAGCTGTCAAAGCCACATTAAATAATACTAAAATTCATCTGCCGCGTCATGCCCAAGACGCGGTGTTTAAAATTAGTAAAGAAAACGGCTTTAGTGGCATGCTATTTACGGCGTTAAATCAAGAGGATTTAGATCCATCTATTTACGCTGCCTTTAAAAAAGAGTTTTACCTTTATCATACCCAAGATATTCATCAACTTGATACAATCACACAACTTAAATCCATCTTAAATCAACATAACATCCCGCACATATTATTAAAAGGATCGCACTTAAAAACTATGTATCCAGCCACCTATATGCGGGGTATGGGCGATATTGATATTCTTATTAAAAAGGATGCGATGAACGCTGTGCATCGGTGTTTAAAAAAAGAAGGGTTTACCCTAACCCACCAATCCGCACAACATGACATCTTTGAATCACCAAACAAAGTACCTGTTGAAGTGCATCCAAAACTTTACAAGCCAATAGATAAAAAATATGCCCCGTTATTCCAAGACGTATGGCGTTATGCAAAGGTTCAAAAAAAGTCTACTTATCTATTTGATCCGCATTTTGAACTTGCTTATTTGTTATATCATATTGTCAAACACTTTCATGGTACAGGAATTGGTCTAAGAACCGTACTTGATATTGGTATCTTTTTAGATAATAAAAAACACGATATCTCACTAGATACCCTAACAGAACTGTTAAAATCATCATCACTGTATACATTTTTTATAAACACGCTTTACCTTAATTACCGCTATTTTGATATTAACCCTTATCCTAGTCTAATCGATTCACCACCAATTGATGAAGCAACGTTTGAACAATTGACTGCCTATATAACAACCTCAGGTATTCACGGAACAGGTACCAGTTTTAATAACTTTATTAGTCGATTAGGCGCATCAAACATGCATAAAAAAGGCAAACTTGCCTTCACATTGCGTCTCATGTTTCCCTCTTATCAAACAATGAAAGGTCTTTATCCTTGGCTAAAATATATGCCGTTGCTTTACCCATTTACTTGGCTCATTAGACTTGGAAATAAAGCCCTATTTCAAAGACGAAAAATGGCCTATAGATACAAACAACTTCGTGTTGATAAAGATATCATTGAAGACACATCAACACTCTATAAATCCATAGGACTTTAAAACGATACCTCGGTATCGTTTTTTTAACGCATTCTTAACAAATCTTAATAGTGAAAGTTTATCTTACCGATAACTAACGTAAACCCCTTAATAGAGCGCTTATTAATAGGTGATAATTTTTATTATGTATATAAAAAGACGCAAATACACGCTATAAACCAAATTTAGTATTTTTAGATGTGTATTTTATGATAAAATAAAAATAACAGCACGATTACTTTCAAACATACAAAAATTCGTAGGAGGACAACGTATGAAGAGAAGTAAAGAAATTTATGAAAGGCCACAAGTCGACATTGTAGTGTTTGAACTTGAAGACAGCATTGCAACAAGTGCTGACAACGGGTCATCAACTACCTGCAGTGAAGGCATCTTTGAGTAGGGGGTATATGATGAAAAAACTATTATTACTTGTTGTATTATTAGTTAGCATATTTACCCTTACCTCAGTATTTACAGAAGCCGCATCACCAACCTTTGATGTGACAGTCAATGCACGATTTGACAATAGTAACATTGACGTTGGTGGAACCGATGTATTAACACAAACATATGGAACTAAAGTTACACTTGATTCAAACCTTCCGTCAGATCCTGGAGGAGACAC
>CAZXSS010000096.1:0-3330 GCA_964643385.1 uncultured Candidatus Izemoplasmatales bacterium | reverse complement strand
GTAATACAAATGGATTAGGAGTATGTATCATGAAATGGTTGACATTAGTAGTACCTTGTTATAATTCACAAGCATATATGAAAAAATGCATAGAGTCACTATTGTCTGCAGGAGAAGATGTTGAGATTATCATTGTAAATGACGGCTCAACAGATCAAACAGCTACGATTGCAGAACAGTATAAAAAAGCTTACCCAGAAATAGTTAAGGTAATACACAAATCTAATGGTGGACATGGATCTGGGTTAAATTGTGGTATGGATTATGCGACAGGTAAATATTTTCGTGTGGTTGATTCAGATGATTGGGTTAACACCAAAGCTTTAAAATGCTTGATTGAAACAATAAAAAGAAACGATGAAATCAATCAAGAGATTGACTTATATATAACCAACTTTATATATGACAAAGTTATAGATAACACATCATTTGTAAGAAAATTTGATAAGAAATTTGAACCAAATGTAGTTACAACCTGGTCAGATATTAAACGTTTTAGAGGTTCGGAACTTATTTTAATGCACTCTCTAACTTTTAAAACCTCAATATTAAAAGCACATGATATGCCATTGCCAGAACATACATTCTATGTTGATAACCTTTATGCATATCAGTACTTACCACATGTTAAAAAGATGTATTATATAGATATTGATTTATACCATTATTTTATAGGACGTGACGATCAATCGGTTAATTATGTTAATTTTGTTAATCGATATTACCAGCAAATACGCGTCATGTTAACGATGATAAAACGGTATACATACCAAGATATTATGCAAATGGAAAAAGGATTACGTCAATACATGATTTATTGTTTAAGTACGATTATGATAGTAACTATACTGTTTACTACAGCTAAATTCGATAAAGATCGTAAGAAAGATCTTGAAGACATGTGGTATAGTATAAAAATGTATGATTATAAACTGTACAAAAAATTACGTTTTTTCGCCTATCCAGCTCTTGTTAATTGGTTACCGTTTAAGATTCGTGGGTTTATTTTAATGATAGGTTACCGTTATTTAACTAGTAAAGTTAAACTGGGATAATCTAAGTAGCTAAAATCTATTTAGTGTTTTTGATTTTCGTTTTTGTCGAAACTAAATCCTTAATTATATTTTGATTACTATCTAAATATTCATTTTAAATTCATAAGGAGATGTTACTATGTATCCATACCTTTTCCCTGATATATTAGGAAATCTTGTGCCATTATATGATGTATTAGTAGTTATTGGAATATTTATGATGCTTTGGTATGTAATGAAGCGTCTAGAACAAAAAGATGGGCATACACGTGCACAAACAAACCGTATACTGCTTTTATTAATTATCAGTATATTTGTTGCCTTACCAATAGCAATGGTATTTGATGGCTTATTTCACTCACTTGCGGAAAGAGAGTTCGTGTTTGGATCAATAACTTTCCTTGGGGGCCTTATTGGTGGAATTACTGCATTCATTATATTAATGAAATTTTTCTATAAATACGAAAATAAACATATGAAGAAAATACTTAATACGGTGATTACTGGGGTTGTTTTAGCTCATGTATTCGGACGTATAGGATGTTTCTTTGCAGGTTGTTGTTACGGAGTACCTACTGAGTCTATGTTTGCAGTTATTTTCCCACACGGTCTTGCGCATGAAACGTTTCCTGATACTGGTATTTTCCCTACACAGTTATTCGAAGCATTTTTCTTATTCTTATTATTTATTATTTTAAACAATGTAAAATATTTTAAAAATAAAGAAGCGATCACATATTTAATCGCATATGGAACATGGCGATTTTTGCTTGAATTCATCCGCGGTGATGAACGGGGAGTATTATTCCCCTTATATGAAACTCAATACAACATCTTCCCCACACCATCTCAGTTTCTAAGTATCATAATGGTTATTCTTGGGATGATTTTAATAGTTAAAGCAAAAAGAAAACCAAAAATGGAATAACCAAAGGATTTGTGAGTTTTATGACACAATCAAAGAAGGTTAAACAAGCATCATCAAAATATTGGATTAATGTTAGTATAATAATATCTTTTGTTTTGGGTTTATTTGCTTTGTTGAATCCTAGTTTAATAGAAAATCAATCCGCATCAGCATTATTAAATGACAGTATAATCCGGTTGCTTAGTATAATGATTTTCATTATTATTTTGGTAAACATCGGTTACAAAAGCATCTTCCATTTCAAGATTACTACTAACGTATTTTTTAAAGTGATTGTACCTGGGCTATTGATTGCTGGTATTAATTTTCCCTTATCAGCGTATATTACAGGACTTTTCCATCAAACTGAACCGACTTATCTTGCGCTTGTCTTTACAATCGCAACCATCATCACCGCGACTTTAGAAGAAATTGTCTTTCGCGGTATTATATTATTAGCACTTTTACAAAATTTACCTAATACAAAAAAGGGTATAATCATGTCTATTATTATTTCATCTATACTCTTTGGACTAACTCATGCGATAAACATCGGTAATGGTTTGTCATTATATGATGGTGTTTTACAGATCGGGTACTCAACATTTATGGGAATAATTTGGGCAATGGTTTTTATAAAAACTCGTTCAATTTGGTATCCAATTATTTTACACGCTTTATATAACATTGCTGGGCAAATATTATATATATTAGGAAATGTAGAAGTGCGCTATGATTTAATTTCTATTATCACGATGGCAGTAGTAAGTATTTCTGTTGGATTATGGATTATTTATCTTTTATTACATATAACCAAAACTGATGGCGACTATAATTAAACTAAATAGTGAACATATAACAAGTTAGTATTGTGTCATTGGTAAAAAGGATCGTCTTAAACATACCACATTTTTCAAGTTTGTTTACTATGAATTCTTAAGTGTTGGATGACTTTATCCAAGCTTTTGAATTCTTTTTTTATAAAAATGTATAACAGGTGCATAGTCTTCTTTATATACGTAATACTTTCTTTATTTTTAGTGACAAGCCAGTATGTTTAGCACCATTTTTTCGCCATTCAGTGAACGATTCGTTACTAGTATTAGAATCACTATAATACAAGTGTTGTTTATCTGAGCAGCACTGATTTTGTGACTTGTTTATAGTTTTTCATTAAGGTATAATAAGCAAGAAATGTTTTTTACAGTTACGTTTATTAATCAATGCTTATTAGACATCGTAAAAGGAGTTTCATCATGGACGCAAAACGCATATATATTATTTTACGCAGTGTCATTGGCTTTGGCTTTAATATGAGCTTTATGGCGACTGCGATATACCGCATAGATATTGCAAATCTTGAACTCTACCAGCTTATTTTAGTCGGGA
>CAZXSS010000095.1:0-3367 GCA_964643385.1 uncultured Candidatus Izemoplasmatales bacterium | reverse complement strand
TAAAATAAAACAATCTCAAACACCTTAGGCAATATTGCCTAAGGTGTTTTTTTAACAATGAGATTCAATAGATAATAACCCTTTGAAAATAACAATATATATTTATAATGCTATTTATAGGTGAGTAACATTTGTTATAAAATGCAAATTGACCAATTAATAAAAATTCTAAAAGATTTTTTTGTGAATGATTACAATACTTAGAGAAGTCGAAACCTAAAAATACAAAAACAATATTAGTTTTGTCGATTAGCTATAGATATTATTATAAACTAGAATAGTCTTTTTAAGCATAGTGTTATGTGATACAATTTTTATATATAAAGCAATAAATCAAGTTTTATAAGGGGTGTAGGGATACGAAAAAACGCATATTTATTATGGTATAATTTTTATCTTTTTTAATCTTATTGGATCAACATTTTTATTAAGTACGTATAAATTATTAGCGCTATACTCTATTATGGCTATATACGCTGCAATATTGACTTTTAAGCATAAATCAACAAATTCCTTAATATTATTGGTTCTAACATTATACTTAATAGTATATGTTTTGTTTGACCGAGACATTACGGCCGTTGTTTATAAACCAGATGGTATGCATTTGATTGTTGGTTTAGTCTTAATAATTATCGGCTTGGTTTTTGCGGAAGAGTTCCAAAGCGAATAATTAAATACCTTAAATTATAATTATTGCTACACGCTAGATAAAAGGGGAATGTGTTATGCATATCGTAGAAATTTTAATGTATGTAGGTGGTATAGGATTACTTGTCTGTACTGTAAAACGTAAGTCAATGAAAATAATACCTCTAATTTTGTTATGTGGCATGATGATGGTATTGATTATTGTTCAATTAATATTTATTGGATCTAGATGGCAAGTATACCCTTTTTATATAGCGATGATTTTTCTTAGTAGTATCATTTTTATCGATAAAGTTAGACATATACATTTATATCGTTTTTTTCAAAATACATTAGTCATTTTAGCGTCTTTCTTAATAGCCATATCTTTGGTGAGTACATTAGTGTTTCCCGTTTATGAGCTGCCAGAGCCTTCGGGGAAATATTTAATTGGGACAGAATCCTTTGTGATAGAAGATGAAAGTAGATTAGAATTATATAGTGAAGATCCAAATGATTACAGACGGACTAAAATTCAGATGTGGTATCCTGCAGAAACGGTTGATGGGTATAAAAAAGCGCCTTGGATTGAAGACGGATTACTTGTAACTAGAGCACTTAGTAGAGATATTGGATTACCTTTCTTTGCGCTAGATCACACGGCAAATATTATGTCAAATGCTTATGTTGGTGCGCCGCTTAGTAATGCACAAGATGATTATCCGGTCGTTATATTATCTCATGGCTGGCGAGGGTTTAAAAATCTTCATACGGATTACGCAGAAGAACTGGCGAGTTTAGGGTATATTGTGATTGGTATCGATCACGCTTATGGATCGGTTGCGACAGTATATGGAGACAACGATGTTGCTTACCTTAATCCAGATGCGCTTCCTGAACGCGATAGTACATCAGACTTTATCGAGTATGCGAACCAATTAGTCCATACATATGGCTCAGATATTTCAGTAACACTTGATTATTTAGAAGACATGAACAATACCAATAGTTCTTCTAAGTTTAGTAATCGACTAGATTTAGATAATATAGGCTTAATTGGTCATTCAACTGGTGGTGGAGCGGATGTTGCAGTTGCGCTTGAAGACAATAGAATAGAATCCGTTATTGGTCTAGATGCATGGGTTGAGCCTATAGGCCAAGATCTTATAGAAAATGGATTGAGTACGCCATCCTTGTTCATCCGAAGTGAGACATGGGAGACGGGTGAAAATAATGACAATCTTATTACACTCATTAACCAAAGTTCTGATTCAGTCCTTTATCAAATAGATGACACAACACATTATGACTTCGCTATGGTATATATGTATTCTCCTCTGACACGGTATATTGGATTTTCTGGAGATATAGACGTTCGGTATCTTGTGTCAGTGTTGAAAGAGATGATTTCTGAATTTTTTGATGCGACGCTAAAAAAAGATGCAAATGCTCAAATAGATATAGATGAATGGGATGAAGTAAGAGAGATAACAACGGATTAAAATACATCATACACTTAATAAACCTATCAAAATATATACTATTTATGTCAATAGTATTGTTCTTTTAATGGTTTTAAGGTAAAATACAAAAAACACATAGGAGACAGATAATATGCTAAAAATTTATGGCCCAAAAATCTTCATGGCTGCCCTTGTCTTTGCAGCGCTTTTTTTATTAACAGCATGTACTTCAACAAAAGACGATAACACAGAACCAAAAACTATTTCATTTGATAGTAAAGGCGGAACAAATATAGAAAATATTAACATTCCTGGTAGTGGAGAGATTGATTTACCAATTCCGCAACTGGCAGATGCTCAGTTTATCGGTTGGTTTTATGAAGAAACAGATGAATACTTTAATAGCACAGATAACTTGAATACAGATGCAACACTCTATGCGAAGTATGAACCCAAAGAAACTGTTTTATATGATGAATATCTAGATGATACCAATCCCGTTGTCACTATTGAAATTAAGGACTATGGAATCCTTCAAATAGAGTTATTCTCTGATGTGGCACCTAATACGGTAAGAAACTTTGTTTCATTAATAGATTCAGGGTATTATGATGATGTTACTTTTCACCGTATTATTGAATTATTCATGATTCAAGGCGGCCAAGGGGATAGTGTTGATTGGTCAATTACTGGAGAATTTTCAGACAACGGATATACAAATCCTTTGAGTCATACAAGAGGTGTTATCTCGATGGCAAGAACGCCGATATATGACTCTGCTTCGACACAATTTTTTATTGTCCATGAAAATAGTATCTTTTTAGATGAGCAATACGCTGCCTTTGGCGGCCTTATTGGTGGATTTACGGTATTGGATGCGATTGCAACAACCCCTACCAATAGTGTTGACGCGCCATTAGATACGATTGAAATAGTTCGTGCGATTGTTGATACAAAAGGCATTGATTATGATTCACCAAGCCGAATTTCTAGATAATGATTAAATGCTGTTAACTATAAAATAATTAAGTGATGACTCATTAGGTTAACCTAATGAGTTTTTTAAATAGATTCTAAGAATTGATAATTACTAGCATACTATTTCAGTTGTTATATCAATATGTTAAAATTAATATATAGGTTATCATAATCATACGCGTTAGGAGATAAAAAGTTATGAAAAACAGCTATTTAGATAAGCAGTATAAATTGTTTGAAAAACGGTATCCAAACGAATCAGAGTACCTACAATCGATTTATGAAGTATTAACATC
>CAZXSS010000094.1:0-3645 GCA_964643385.1 uncultured Candidatus Izemoplasmatales bacterium | reverse complement strand
AATCGAACGTGCGCTTTATTTTTACCAAATTGGGACTAAAACGAAGTAAGTGGTTAAAACGACTAATAAAATGATAAAGAGGATGTTTGCTGTTTCAAAAGATATGGTGAAGTTACGAATCTTTCTGACAGGTTTGAGATCTTTATTTACGATGAAGTAATAAATCAAGAAGCCAATTCCAATCGTAACACCGTAATCAAATAGGTATGAAAATGAAAAGTTTTTGATGTGGGTAACATTGATGCCAAAGAAGCCGTCAATGACAGGAATATAGTAACTTCCTAATATAACGCACAATAAAGCAAGCGACATTAATGCCATATTTTTACTGATTTCTTTCATCGGATAGCTTAAAGTTTTAGGACCAAAGAAGATTTGACTCATTTTTACAAAGCTTGTGGCTGTGCCGATATTGACTAAGAATAAAGCGTAGTATTCTATGTCAGTCAAACCATATTTAATGATGGACTTACTGATAAAGCCATTGAATAGCGGGGCACCAGTAATCGATAACATCCCGATAATCATAAAGATACTAATGCCTGGCATGGTCCTAAATACCCCGCGAATCTCACTGACTTTCTTCGTCCGGTAAACAGATATAATAATCCCTGCGCCTAAGAAGAGAAGGCTTTTAAAGAGGGCATGGTTAAAGATATGCATGACGCCGCCGTAAAATACGGTCGGGTCAGTACTTGATAAGCCCATCATCATAATCCCAACTTGACTGACGGTATGATAGGCCAGTATTTGTTTGATGTCTTTTTGGGTTAAGGCAAACATAACCCCAACAAGGGCGGTTGTTGCGCCAATGACGAAGAAGAATGTACTTGTGTCATAGGCGGCACCACTAAACATTTGATTAATTCTAATAAATAAATAGAGTCCCGCTTTGACAATTAATCCACTTAGAAGGGCACTGATGCCGCTTTGCGCAACGCCGTGCGCTCTAGGAAGCCATGTAAATACAGGAAATAGTGCAGTCTTAACACTTATACCGACAATCATTAACGCGTAACTAAACCGAATGATGGTGGTTTGAGCTAGCGTTGTTTCATGCATCATCTCGGTAATAACGTTGATATTGATGGTTCCAAACGTAAAGTAAATCAGAATAATCCCCATTAAGAAGGCAAGCACCCCTGCGGTATTAAGCAATAAATAATAAATTGCGGCTTTAAAACTTTCGCCTGTTTTCTTATAAGCAATTAAGATCGTAACTAAAATGGTGGTAAGTTCTAAGAAGACAAACATATTAAATAAGTCATTGGTTTGAAGTAAGCCCATAAAAACGCCTTCTAAAAACAGTAAAAAGAACAAGAAGTTGGTTTGATCTTTTTTATAATCAAAGGTATAAAATAAAACCATCCACCAACTAAAAATCGTTAAGAAGATAAATGACATACTTAAGGCATCATTTTCTAAACTGATTCCTATTTCTCTATTCCATCCGCCAAAAACAAACAACGTGTCATCGTAGTTGCCACTGAACTCAAAGTAATAAAGAATTGCTAACACTGACATGATGGCTTGTGCAATAAAGGCCATATAGCCAATCCGTTTATAATGGAATAAATACCGAACCATTGCGGTCACAATCGGTATAAGAATAAGCAGTACAGGTATATAAATCATTAGTGTTTATCCTGCTTTCCTAAGATGGCTGACCATTCAATGGTTCCATAATGATGAAACACTTTTATCGCAAGCATGAGTGCTAAGGCTGTGACCGTTGAGCCGATAACAATCGTGGTAATCATCAGTGCTTGTGGTAAGGGGTCGACAATTGTCTCTGTAGCATCTGTAATGATCGGAATACTACCACCCTGAAAGTTTCCTAAATTTAAAAATAGTAAGATAACGCCGGATTCCATGATGGTAACAGAGAAGACGCTCTTTATAATGTTTTTACTTGTAGCAAGCCCATAAAGCCCGATTAATACCACAAAGAATGTTAGTAATGGATTCATGTTAGCGTCCCTCCCGTAAGAATGCCGTAAAGATGGTCCATAAACCGAGCGCTACTTTAATACCGATTAAGACATTCAGTAACACTAAGTATATTGCTTTTGAATCAATAGAAGTATCTAATGGAAAGAAATTCGTAAAAAAGGTACCACGTGTAATTAAACTGATTGATGCCAGTAATATAATGGTGAAAAACACAATTTTTTCAACAGTGACAATCGCTTTAATATTCGTTTCTTTTTCACTGTCGATATAATATAAAATTAAGATTGCTGTTGCGACAATCGCCCCGCCTTGAAATCCTCCGCCAGGAGACAAGTGTCCGTTAACGATGACATAAAAGCCAAAGGCTAACATTAACGGATACACAAGCCGACTAAAGGTAATAAATAAATCTGGGGTTTTATAGCGATCTAGCATAAACTTTGCGTTAGGTTCATCTAAGTCATGTTGACTAATCCAGATAATGCCACTTACAGCGATAAGTAAGATGCCCGCTTCAAACAAACTATCAAACAATCGGTAATCTAAATAAATCGCTGTCACAAGGTTGCGTGATCCCGTTTCTTCAAAGCCGTGTTCAAAGAAATAGTTTCTTCCAAAATCATTATAAAGGACATCTAAATCATTTAACGTTAACAAAAAGATGAATGCTAAGAAGCCAAGTAGGAGAAGAATAAAGACCTGTTTACTCACCTAAATCACTTCCTTTAAACATCTCAACATCAACATTATCATAATCTTTTGCAAGGTCTTCTAAGGTATGCATTAGGGTTGATGTTGCACTGCCTTTTAAGATGTAGCGACCTGTGTCATAATCTTTTGAAATAACTAGGTCTACATTCGTGTTTTGACATAATTTTTTATCCATTGCTTCACTTAAACTACAAAGCCCAGGGTCATTGGTAATATTTAGTTCTAGATGATAATAATCCGCGAACCGTTTTAATAACACATACCCAATCCCAGTAAGTTCATCGTTAGTAATCAAAAAGTCATCATTGACACGGTCTAAAATAATGAATTCGCGTTGTCTTGAAATACTAATAACATAAATGAGCGGTATAATCGCACTTCCGATGGCAACTTCAGCCAGTGCAACATCGGGTGCGTTATTAATAATATATAAACTTGCAGTTACCAAACTAAATGAAGCGATTAAAATAATAATGGTGCCGTTATTTTTATGCACTACAATCGCAATCGCAAGCATGATTAAGATAACTTGTAATGCGTATGCGGTGAGTTCTATCATCGACAAACCAAACATTTAGTTCCCCTCCTTTGTGCGATGTCTCGGTGTTTTTTCCTCTTCATGAGGGTGTTTTAAATATTTAATATCAATCCCTGTTAAATAGGCACTGCGAATATTAACGTGAGAACTAATTGGCGTTGTAATAAGTAAAAAACCAATAAGTAAAATATATCTAACAATATATTCATACTGTGTAATCCCCACAACAACAAGGGCAATAATAATGGTTAAACTCGCAACCGTATCAATGGTTGCGGCTGATAAGATTCTCGTGTAGATGTTTTTAAACCGGAAGATAGCAATCATTCCAAAGAGGATGAATACCCATGACAAAACAAGTAAAATACTAGCTATGATTTCTAAAGTTGTCATTATTTTTCACGCCCTCCGGTCATAATGTATTTCGAAAGTAAGGTAATTGT
>CAZXSS010000093.1:0-3759 GCA_964643385.1 uncultured Candidatus Izemoplasmatales bacterium | reverse complement strand
ATGAATCATTACATTTTGAAAAAATAAATATATTAAAAGATGCTTGGAAAGATCAGTTGGGTAATTTGCGAACCGCAGTTGAGTATAAGCTTACAAGAGAAACATACAAAAAGAACGAAGCGTTTTTTAACAAACCATACCTAAGTAGGTAAAAAGAGGTGTCTATGATAAAAACCACACTATGTTATATCATCAAAGACAACAAGTATTTAATGCTTTACCGCGATAAAAACAAAGAAGATCCTAATTATTTAAAATGGCTAGGTCTTGGCGGAAAATGTCACGAATACGAAAGTACCGACGCGTGTATGCTTAGAGAAGTCAAAGAAGAAACAGGTCTAACGATTACACAGTATAGCTACCGTGGCATTGTGCATTTTAAATCAAATCATTATCCTGATGAAACCATGCATGTCTATACAGCGTCAGACTACAAAGGCACACTGCATCAATGTAATGAGGGCACCCTGAAGTGGATTGATAAAACGCGGGTTTTATCATTACCCATGTGGGAAGGCGACCAGTACTTTTTAACACTTCTAGAAAAAGATACGCCTTTTTTTACACTTACTTTGATATATCAAGAAGATGCTTTAGTAGAAAAATCCCTTATATTAAATGATATGTCACAAAAAAACAGTAATAAAGGATAAAGATATGACAATAAATAAACGAAAATTAGATACCTATTTATCGAAAGTTAAAAAAACAGTACCCACATTACAAGTGTATATTGAAAGCGGTAAAACCGGTGATGTGTACCAGTTTTCTAGTACGCATTTAAATCAAACATTTCACAGTGCGAGTGTCGGTAAAGTCTTTTGTGCAACTTTAATAATGAAAGCCATAGAAGAGACGCAGTTATCACTTGATTCGCACATTACAAATTATCTTGATAATACAATACTCAACAATGTATTTGTGTATAAGGGTATTGATTATAAAGATTCGGTAACAGTTGAAACATTACTTAACCATACGTCTGGTGTCAATGATTATTTTGAAGGAAAAACAACCAACAATAAACCATTTTTAGATATTGTATTTAAACAAAAAGATCACCTATATACACCTCAAGAATTACTCGATTTTACCCGCTATCACCAACACGCTGTGGGCAAGCCTAACAGCCAATTTTATTATTCTGATACTGGATATGTCTTACTTGGATTATTACTTGAAGCAGTATACAGTATGCCTTATTATAAGATTTTGAAAGAAAAACTCATTACACCATTAAACCTAACACAAACAGCACTTTGTTTTCACGATCCAAATTTTAATCAAAGCACATTAGCGCCACTCTATTTTAATCATCAAGAAATGTCACAGGCTACAAGTTTAAGTTGTGATTTTTCTGGGGGTGGATTACAAACAACAACCAAAGATTTGGCAGTGTTCTTAAAATCCCTATTTCAAGGAGATATAATAGGTAAGAAAAGTTTACAAAAAATGATGCATGCAAAACACCGTTTCCATGGCATCATGCGTTACGGTTTAGGCTTGGTAGAAATCAAGTTTCATAAAATTATGCCATGGAAAATTCACTACCCAACCTTGTACGGAGGACTAGGAAGCTTATCCGTTCACGCATTTTACGACCCTAAACATGACGATGTCTATATTATTAATCTTGGTGATACCAGCAAAATGCGTTTGAGTTTCATGATTTTAACTCGCCTTGCAAGTGAATTAAAAAGCGTTAATAAAAACCTTACATAGTCTATGTAAGGTTTTTTGTTTATAGCTTTACTTTTGTAGCAACAATAAGTACAATAGAATTATAAACAAATGTTTAAAAGTAAACAAATGTAAGAAGGTGAATTATGACACTAAATCCAAATGAAGAAAAAGTATTGTCTTTATTACGAAAAGATCCCTATAGCAGCCAGCAAGCTATTGCCACTAAGTTAGGACTGTCACGGCCTGCTGTTGCAAATCTAATTTCAACCTTACAAGAAAAAGGGGTTATTCTTGGTAAGCCATATGTTTTAAAGGAAGTTGATTATATTACTTGTGTTGGCGGAGCCAACCTAGATTATACGTTAAGATTAGACCAAGATATTGTCTTATCGACATCCAATCCTGTTTCATCACACACATCTTTAGGTGGGGTGATAAGGAATGTTGCAGAAAATTTATCAAGACTCAATCACCCTGTATCATTGATGACGTGTGTTGGTAATGATCGTGCCGGAGATACGCTATTAAAAGAATCGCATAAACTCATGGAAACATTTGCGAGTGATGTGCTTAATGACGCGACAACTGGGAGTTATTACTCTGTTATAGAACCAAACGGTAATATGTATGTCGGCTTGGCAAATATGGCAATTAATGAGAAGATGACACGGTCTTGGATTATTGAACATAAACGACATTTAAGACTCAGTACATGGATTATTGCCGATACAAATATGCAAAAAGATGCACTTGAAGCCCTCATTGAGTTTGCAAATCTTGAAGATAAAAACTTGGTAATTATTGGTGTTTCTGGTCCGAAGATGTCCCGTGTACCTAGTGAGTTAGGTGGGGTTCATACCATCATCTGTAATGTTGATGAATCACAAATGTACTTTGAAACAGATGAACAAGATAGCAAAAAACTCGTTTCCATGTGGTTAGAAAAAGGGATTAAACATGTTGTAATAACAAATGGAAAAGCCGGATCTGCTTACGGCAGTGATAAAACGATATCAACCCACCTAGCAGATGTAGTTAATGATGCAAACATCGTTGATGTAACCGGAGCAGGAGACGCCTTTAGTAGTGCGCTGATTCACGGACTTATAAACAATAGACCTTTAAAAGAAAGTGTCCGCTTAGGGACAATTAACGCTCGCTTAACGATTCAATCCCCGCATGCAGTAAACAAAAATCTATCAATTGATGTATTAAAAAAGGAGATGAAATAATGTCACCATCTACCCAATATTTAGACATAACCAAAGAAATACATGAAGCTTTAGCCAATAATAAACCTGTTGTTGCACTAGAATCAACAATTATTTCACACGGAATGCCTTATCCAGATAACGTAACTATGGCTAAAAAAGTTGAAGCAATTATTAGAGAAGAAGGCGCTATTCCTGCAACCATTGCCATTATGAACGGAAAAATAAAAATCGGTCTTACTGATGAAGATTTAGAAACATTAGCCAAAGCTGAGACGGTCCACAAAGTCTCACGTCGTGATTTAGCAGCTGTAATCAGTCAAAACCAACTCGGCGCAACAACAGTCGCATCAACGATGATTTGTGCAGCCATGGCCGGGATTAAATTTTTTGTAACAGGTGGTATCGGTGGTATCCATAAAGGGTATGAAACAACCCTTGATGTGTCTGCTGATTTAGAAGAACTTGCAGAAACCAATGTTACTGTAATTTGTGCTGGAGCCAAAGCGATCTTAGATCTTCCTAAAACCATGGAGTATCTAGAAACTAAAGGCGTTAGCGTGATCGGCTATCAAACCGAGGTACTTCCAGCCTTTTACACAAGAGAATCAAATATTAAGCTCAGACATCATGTTGAAGACACAAAAACACTTGCTGATATCCTATATACAAAAGACAAACTAAATCTTAAAGGCGGTACTCTGATTGCCAATCCAATTCCTAAAGAAGCCTCTTTAGACAAAGCCTATATGGACGATATTATTTCTCAAGCCATCAAACAAAGTGTTAAAGATAATATTGAAGGCAAAGACGTTACCCCCTATCTTCTTAAAACGATAGTAGAAAAAACTGAAGGCAAAAGCCT
>CAZXSS010000092.1:2656-3779 GCA_964643385.1 uncultured Candidatus Izemoplasmatales bacterium | reverse complement strand
TTATATGACACAGCTAAAACGGTCTTACATGGTTTCTTTTTTCGCAAAGATGCTATAAAAAGCTTAACCAACTTTAACAAAGGAAATAATAAGGACATTTTAACGGACGTCCAAATGAAAAAACTTAAAAAGCATTATCAGCACCATTTTAAGATTAAAGATTATAGGGGTACTAATTGCTTGTATTTTACTAAAATAAACGGTGAGGGGGCTTAAAATGAAAACAAAACGTATTTCTATTAGAATAGATAAAGATTTATACAACGCAATAGAGGAAATGAAAGAAACACTTAACCATGATAACATATCGCAAACAATAAGAATAATTTTAGTGGGCGGTATTATTAGACATAAAAAGAACATTAAGACCTTAAAATCAAAAATAAAACACGATCGCCTTGTAGACGTGATCGGTGGTAACTTTTATGAATAGAGCAAAGTATAATACAGCCACTAAAAACGTAATAACAATGTGTAAAGAGAGAAAAAAAAGGTATCCGCAAGTTCCAAAGCTGTTGTTCTATGCGATCATTATCGGTACTTTACCATTGGTTATAATTGCGGATATGTTAGGCGATTCTATGGCGTTCTTGGTTAACTTTCCTATATGGTTAAATGAAAAAGTATTTAATAAAAAGTAGGTGGCAACATGGCGGATATAATACCACATTTAAGAACGCCTTACAGTTTATTTATGGTAGAGGATATATCCTTATCAAGTAAAATAATATTAGCTGAAATAGCGAGTTTATCGACTAAGTATAAAAATGTTGCTGTTGGAAACGATTATTTCAAGCGTTTGGGTATACCGGGACGCACAGCGTCCCGGTGCATAAAAGCACTACACGATAAAGGATACATAAAAGCCGATTTAATCGATCATAAAAAAAGGTTAATAGAAATAACAAAAAAAACAAAAGACCTTTTTAACAACATAAAAAAATACAAAAACGGCAAAGAATTACCACAAGATATAAAAATCGACTGGTTCGACGATTATTTAAAAGAGTATGATAAAAAGGGCGAGGAATAAGCCCTTTTTTTATGCTTGCCATTTTGGCGAAGTACCTTGCCATTTTGGCGAAGTACCTTGCCATTTTGGCGAAGTACCTTGCCATTTTGG
>CAZXSS010000092.1:0-2556 GCA_964643385.1 uncultured Candidatus Izemoplasmatales bacterium | reverse complement strand
ATTAACGAGAGCATTTTTGACAATATCGGCGCAATAGTTACGGGCTTTATCGGAATAGTAATCGCATTGTTTGCAAACGACGGCGTTATCAATGTATTTTATAATGACGTTGACGGGTTTAGTTTATTATCACATGTGTTATTTATCGGCTTTGGTTTCTTTATTGTTAAATGGTCTTTTCAGTTTATCAAAAAGTTATTAAGTTTAAGGGGTGCAAGATAATGAAAAAACTTTATTTGATATTATTGCTAGGCTTGGGGCTACTTTTTAGCCCCTTTTTGTCAATTAGTGCAGATGTAGACCCTATCGAGGGTCGCAACAATTTAGCTGAAGCAACATGGAACGTGGACTTGGTTAGAACGACAAGCGATAGCGGTACATATCAATATTACTTGATTATTGATCCAAACGATTTAGATTATGACAAATTGCTTGTTGGAATAAATACGAATCTATCTTATCCAAACCCTAACGCGCTTGTTTATCAGCAAATGGAATATTTTAGAGTTTATGAGTGGACCAACGCGCAAGACCCGCTTTATTTTGTTGAGCCTTTCCCGTCGGTAACGACTGAATATATTGAAATAGACCTAGACCTAACGACGGGGACAAACGATATAATTATCGATTTTGAGGTCACTTTCTTTGACTCTATATCACAGTCTTATAGCGAGATAGCACAAGATTTCGACTTTAACCATTTAAGAGCCGGAAACTTTGTTTACGCTTACAATAGCGCGGACAGTTACTATCAAATAGGATACGACGACGGATACGACGACGGATACG
Source organism: uncultured Candidatus Izemoplasmatales bacterium (assembly GCA_964643385.1). Lineage (GTDB taxonomy): Bacteria > Bacillota_I > Bacilli_A > Izemoplasmatales > Izemoplasmataceae > SLQR01. Next base: position 1,767 of record CAZXSS010000092.1, on the reverse strand, counting down.
ACGACGGCTTTAACGACGGCTTGGCAAGTGGCGGAGATTACGGGCAAGGCTGGATAGAAAAGTTTTTCGGCGTATTTCAAATTATTTTTGATATTCAATTATTACCCGGTTTAACCATTGGTACAATTATAGGCATACCGATAGCCATTAAGCTTGTTATGTGGGTTATTGGCATTGTAAGGGGGCGCGGATAATGGAAGATACAAACTGGCTATTGTTTCTTTGGGACGTTTTCTGGAAACTTGTAGACTTTGCCGGGGCGATCTATAATCTTTTATTTTATGAATTCAATGCGGGCGCGATTAGCTTTACATTATGGCAATTATTAGGCGGTACAGCGTTAACAGTGATAATTGTTGCTAGAATGGTTAAGCTATTAGTCCCGGTAGCTTAAAAGGGGGTTTATTATGGAATTAGTAGAAAACATATTTAACGTTTTTACATTTGGACTTGTAGGTTATGACAACTTTATTGCTTTAACAACACCAAGCGCAATTATAACGCTTTTATCCTATGGGTTCGTTTGGTTTTTATTATTTAAGTTTTGGGGGTTGATTTTTAAATGAGTATTTTAAGCATGGTATATGATTTCATTGTCGATACCGTCGTATTGATACCTAGCGGACATCCTTTAGAGAGTTATAGCGGTATGGTGGAATCTATCACGATCATTTTAACGTTTGCTATTATGGGTATTGTGTTAGGTGCTATTATTAAGCTTATTCTTTGGGCGTTTAATATTATATCGAGTAGGTTTTATCTATGATAACAAGAAAGTTAATGGAAAGCCGGGTCAAGTGGTGGAAAATATTGCTTATCCCGGTATATCCATTAATCGCTTTATGGTTTTTCATAAAGTACTTACTAACGCCGCCACACATGCGAAACGGTATAAAGTGCGTAACCGGCGACACCGGCGGGGGAAAGTCGCTACTAGCGCACATTATTTCACAAGCTAAAAAGGATAAAATAAAAATAGTATCCAATAGCAAGTTTAATAACGACATGGAAATAATCGATATTTTCGATCACTTTAACGAGTTTGAAATAAAAAAAGACTTATCAAATTGCATTGTTATTTTTGACGAAATACAAAAAGATTTTAACAAGCGCATGAATAGGGCGAACGATTATAACGCGGTATTCATACCGCTTATAGAGTGGTTAACTACAAGGCGACATAGAAATGTACCTATGGTTATATTCTTAACGCAGTCATGGGACATGCTAGACGTACAATTGCAACGTATAATCGAAAACGTTATATTTGTAACGGGCAAACCGCGCCAAGTGTTTAGTGCGTGGGTTAGAACATCTAAAATTAGACCACTTGTTGCACCAAAAGCGATCCAATATTACGCTAGACGTAGAAAGGATCTACTTGATAGCGATATCGAAAAATACGTATCTAGAAAAAAAATAAAATATCGTAAGATTCGCAAGTATAAAGTACCGGTTACAATAGAACATCTGTTAACATTTGACACGTTTGCATTTAAACCAACTTTAATCAAAGCCATGCAAGAGGCAAAAGGGAAAGGGGGCAAACAAAATGTTTGAAAATGATTATACGGTTTTAGAAAATATAATCGGTTTCATAACTATGATCGTTATTTTTTCTAGTTGGGCTTATGCTTTTTACAAAATCGAAAAGATACATGCAACGGATAAAGGCATAGAGCTAGTAAAAGCTAGAAACGATTATCAACTAGAAAAAAGACGCATTAAAAACGAATACAAAACAAAAGCCTAGAAATAGGCTTTTTT
>CAZXSS010000091.1:0-3930 GCA_964643385.1 uncultured Candidatus Izemoplasmatales bacterium | reverse complement strand
GCAAACATGGTACCAGCATTTAACTCTGTAACATTGGTTCCATCAACACCACTTAGTGCAGAACTTATGACATGGATGCAAGCAGGGAAATCATACGCATGGTGGCAAAATGATATGCCAGCTGGATTCGGTATGAATACCTTAGGTCCAATCTATCAATTGTTCGCAAATGGAGACATTAGTAAACAAGAATTTATTGACCAAATTACTGGGGAAATAGAAGACATCGAGTAATACGTTGTCTCGTAATACTCTCTTAGTAAAAGGCGGTTCCTATTTAGGAACCGCCTTTTCATTTATTTTTTATAAATTCTTGATTCGTAAGGGGAGAGTTTTGTGTCATTAATAACGTCGCAATTATGCATGATTAGTGTGTAATCAGATAAATCTATATGAGATATATCCAGGGTTTTTTCTTTAAAGTTAGAAATAACCAAATAGGTTTCTTGATCAGTTGTATTCGTGTATATAAAGCTATCTTGGTCATCAATATCAATGAAGGAGATAGTTCCAAAAGCGATATCCCTAGATTTTCTTAAAGCTAAAAGCTGTTTATACGTATTTAAAATAGAATCAGGGTGGGTTGCTTCTGTTTTAACGTTAATGGTTTTGTAATTACCAGTGACGGGCATCCATGGTGTAACAGTAGAGAAGCCTGCTTGAGCGCCTGAGTCCCATTGCATAGGGGCGCGAGCATTGTCTCTTGAGCGGTCTCTTAACGCTTGCATGGCCATCTCATGTGATGCGCCATTGCGGATAAAGTTTTTATATTCGGTATAGACTTCAACATCTCTAAAATCACCAAGTTCTTGATAATCTACATTGGTCATACCAATTTCTTCGCCTTGATAGACAATCGGTGTACCAGGCATCATGTATAGGGTGTAGGCAAGCATTTTCGCACTACGCTCATGCCATTTTGGATGATCATTACCATAATGCGAAACAATTCTAGGCATATCATGATTATGCCAGTAAATCACATTCCAACCTTTGTCCTTAAAGACGTCAAACCAATGATTAAAGCTTGCTTTGACTTCATCAAGTTTTAAGGTGCCTTTGGCCCACTTACCAGGCGTTAAGGTATTGGTGTCATCAGTATCTTTCCAACAGTGCTCAAATTGAATTAAAAGATCAAACTCATTAGAATCAAAGCCAGCATATTGAAGGGCTTCCTTTCTGCTTGCGCCACCTGATTCACCAATCGTCATGATATTGTTGGGTTTAAATAGTTCGACACCTAACATTTCTAAATAGTCATGATGTTTTGGTAAACTAGAGAAATGTTCATAACCTGGGCTGGCATTTGGAAAATCCCAGTTTTTTTCTAAATGGTTTGACGCATCTACACGGAAGCCATCTATGCCTAAATCAATCCACCATTTAATAATATCTTTTAAATCTTCTTGCATGGCTTTGTTATGCCAGTTTAGATCGGGCATTTTCTCACTAAAGATGTGTAAATAATACTCGTTTGTTGCTTCGTTATATTTCCACACAGGTCCACCAAACCACGATACCCAATCGGTAGGAAGCGTTTTTGTACCATCCTCTTTTATTCTACCTTCATGCCAAATATAATAATCGTGATATTCTTCATGGTCCGGATGGTTTGGATCTTTAGCGGCTTCAAACCATGGATGTTCATCAGAGGTATGATTAAGGACTAAATCCGTAATAATTTTAATATCTTTCGTATGTGCTTCATCGATAAGGGCTTTAAAATCATCGAGGGTTCCATAATCAGGACTGACTTTTTTGAAATGTCTAATATCATAGCCATTATCATCCATCGGAGAATCATAATGTGGACTAATCCAAATGGCATCAACGCCAAGATCTTTTAAATAATCTAGTTTGGCGATAACCCCTTGAATATCCCCAATTCCGTCGTGATTGGCATCATAAAAACTACGTAAATAAACTTGATAGATAACGGCATCTTGCCACCATGTTTTTTTCATATATTGTTAGCTCCTTTATTAAGTTAATCACCTATTATTATACATGATATTATCTAGTTTTAAAGAAGATTAATGTTATTTTTAGGTATTATTGTACGCTGTGCTATAATATAATAAGAGGTGATTGAAATGCATATTCTTTATATTCATCAACAGCCACTTATGTCTAATTTAGAAGAAATTTTTTCCTTAATGGGAGAAGCGTTTTCAACTGAACAAATCAATGCATCTATTATGAAAGTAACGTTTAATCACGAAGATTACGAAACACCGTTTGATTATCAAATGTTACATGCTTCAATCCTTAGTGATTTTGAAGTTAATACGAATCTATTATCTCTTGATGAAACGGTTTTATCATATGTTCCTGAAGCGATGATTATTAATGCCTTGCCAAACTATAAAAATAAAGCATTTGATGCCGCATCATTCTTATTAACACTCGCTGCAGATCCAACAGTTAAAAAAGCGTTAAAACAACAGTTTTTAAGAATATTATCTCAAGAATACATTGATACAGCATTATTCATTGCTCAAGCCAATATGAACTTTTCAATTGCAGCAAAACGTGCATACATTCACCGAAACACCTTGCAATACCGCATTGATAAAATTTATGAAAAAACCCATTTAGATATTAAAACATTCAAAGGCTTGGCCGTGTTTGCAATGATCTTCGATTGGTAGTTTTGTGCACTTTGCCCATAGGATAATATGGGTTTTTTTTATATAATAAACGTAATATCAATTAGAGGAGTGAAATAATGGCTACATTAACATTTAAAGACATTAAAAAAGTATATACTGAAGGGGCAGACGCAGCAGTAGATGAATTTAATCTTGAGATTAAAGATAAAGAGTTTGTCGTTTTTGTTGGACCGTCTGGATGTGGGAAATCAACCACATTAAGAATGGTTGCAGGATTAGAAGATATTACTGCAGGAGAATTATATATTGATGATCATTTAGTCAATGATGTTGCACCGAAAAACCGTGATATCGCCATGGTATTCCAATCATATGCATTATATCCTCATATGACTGTATATAACAATATGGCATTTGGGTTAAAATTACGTAAAGAACCACGCGATCAAATCGATGAAAAAGTGCAAAGAGCCGCTAATATTTTAGGGTTAACGGAGTATTTAGACCGTAAACCAAAAGCATTATCAGGTGGACAAAGACAACGGGTTGCCTTAGGACGCGCGATTGTTCGTAACGCAAAAGTATTCTTAATGGATGAACCACTATCAAACTTAGATGCAAAACTCCGTGTTCAAATGCGCGGTGAAATCATTAAATTACATAAAAAAATCGAAACCACAACGATTTATGTAACGCATGATCAGATTGAAGCGATGACCATGGCCGATAGAATCGTTGTTATGAAAGATGGGTTTATCCAACAAGTGGGAGCACCAAAAGAAATTTATGACAACCCAAACAATATCTTTGTTGGTGGATTTATTGGCACCCCACCAATGAACTTCTTTAAAGGAAACATAACTGAAGAAGGCGTATTCTCTTGTGAGGGTATGAGTGTACAAACCCCGAAAGACCAAATGGATCTTTTGAAGAAAAAAGGCTATTTAGGAAAAGAAGTTATTATGGGTATCCGTCCAGAAGACATTCATGATAATGATGCAATGCGTAAAAAGCATGCAGAGTCAGTCGTTAAATTTAAAGTTGATGTCGCTGAGTTATTAGGTTCAGAAACAAGCGTATTTGCTAAAGTTGGCGATAACGATGTTACCGCAATGATTGATGCCCGTGCTGATATTGAGATTGGTGACGAATTAGAGATGGCACTTGATATGACTAAATCACATTTCTTCGATATTGAAACTACCAACCGTATTAAATAAATATGTAAAAAGACGTATTCATTTACGTCTTTTTTTTACTCTGTTATTGACATATGACAATAATAATGAGACAATACGTCTGAGGTGATAATAATGCC
>CAZXSS010000090.1:0-3963 GCA_964643385.1 uncultured Candidatus Izemoplasmatales bacterium | reverse complement strand
GTTTTATGTTCTTGTATCTGATCATAGATGCTTTCTGGACTGGTATCTAGAAGTTGTTCTCTATTATAAAGCTCTTTTACAATTTTTTTAGCACTTTCAATTGCTATTAGCTCATACAAATATTTTCTTTGGTTTTTTTTGAATTTAGGATTTTTAATATCTTCTTGCCCTAAATCACCCATAATATTTCTATTAATTAGATGTTTTCCATTGATATATAAAATGCCTTTGCTTTCCATAATGGAAGTTTGCCAAAAGTCATCCTCAAAACGCAATTCAATTTTATTAAGAAAACCACTACTACCTTCATTACTTTTTTCTTTAACTCTCACATACAATACTGCAGACGTTGATATGTGTTGGTACGTGGCATTTATTTCTATTCTTTCTTCATACGGCCCTGATTGTGCTCTGATTTTTATAAAACCGATGTTTTCAGTTAACATATGTTTTTTGGAGATAGTAAACGCTTCAATATCGGCTAATAATTTCATCTCATACTGCTTTTTTATAGTCACTTTTGAACCATATGGAATAAAATCAGTATCAAAATATAATTTGAAATCAGTTTTTGAATCGGGTTTGATATTTTTTCTTTTTGGAATGAACTCTAATCCATTTTTTGGATATATAATTTTTTCATCAATAACTGAAATTAGTACCTGTGCCTCATAGTCTTTACATCGTGCCTTTAAAACTATTGGCTCTTCAGTTATTTTTGTCGACTTAATGACAACGCTTTTTATAACCATATTATTATCTTTTACATCATCATTCCGGTAGCTTATTTTTTCGTTTTCTACAGTAAAAAAAGACGATCCTTCATGAGAAACAAAGATAATATCAGCAGGACTGATTTGCGATGCATTTATGTAAATTTTTAAATCATATGTTTTCCCTTTTGTGATGGATATCGATGGGCGTGCAAATTTTAGTCCATCATTAGGTGGGTTTTCGCCTGGGTTCAATCCTTCAATACTTGATAATTCCAACTCGTTATAGTAATTGTTGATTTTTTTCATGATGTCATTAAAGCGTTTATTATTGCTTAAATTCATACTGATTGTATCTCTTCGGCTATTATTTTTTTCGATTTCTTGTTCCAAAACTTTGCCTACTTTTTGATTCATCCTTTTAGTGAATTCTTCTCTACCATCAAATCCATCTCGCGTATCGGTTAAGAGTTCTTTTGGATCTTCAGCATTCAATAATTCTCGTAGTAGACTAGCAATATTAGGTATAATGAGTTCTCCCGCTATTAGGTTTGCACCAGGGAGTTTATCCATATTAAAAAACGTTTCATCATATACAACATTACTTTCGTCCCTAATAATAATTTTAGTATCTAATGTTGGACTTTTCTCATAAAGTGTTAAATATGAAGGCAGTTTTCTGCCATCATACTCTAATAGAATTTTCTTTTTATCTAACAGTATTTGCTTTTGGTCAATCAAATAGTCTTTTGAAGATAAGATGTGTTTTGATTTGCCATCTATCAAGATTACTCTTCTTAAGGGATTAGATAACACATATCTAAACATATAAAATTGTTCTATTCGCGCTTTAATAACTTTTTCATTTGGGATCTTTACATTTTCACTTAACCCAAATGTAACAAGTGTTCCGTTTTCTTTGATACCAGTGTTTGCGCGATATTGTTTCATATGTGGATTAATGACTTTAGAATCAATTTCTTTATCTTTATCAAAGAAGAATCTACATTTAGCAACTTCACCATCCTTAATTGATTCAATTTGTGCTTTCTTTTTACTCATTGCAGCATTAAACATGACATCAGCAGCACCTTGTCCAAAAAGCCCTCTGACATTATTAGTGTTAGAGCTTCTGCTGTAATCGCCTCCATATTCACCAAAGATGCGCTCCATTGATTCTGCGGACATGCCTTCGGCATTATCAAGCACTTTGATTTCTCTTTTAGAACGATTGAGTTTGATGATAATCTCTTTAATGGTGGTATCATTCGTATTTTCTTCTAATCGTTTATAACTATCATCAGCATTAAGTACCACCTCAGTAATAATCTTCAAAAAGTTATCGGAAAAAACTTTTCTAATATCCCGTCTTGTTTTACGGTAAGCATTCTTTACTTGAACTCTATCGCCAGTCATTATATCCCTTCTTTCGTTTCTTATAACTATCATTGACTATTTTTTAGAGTGCTAAACAATCATATTTAAACACAGTATTATGAAATGAAACATAAATCTTAGGTATTTGTCCAATGATTGCCAATATGGCTACCCCCATAGCCGTATATTACCCTATTCAGGTTTTTGTTGCTTAGAATAAGTGGTGAACTTAGTTTGATCTATAAGCACTTTGGGTTGTAGTTTGTGTCTCTATGCCTTCAAAGCCAAGATAGGTTACCGTATAGGTAAGATAAAGATGGCCATCATAATTATTTGGTATTGTGGTAACGGGAATACTTTCAATGTCACTAGGGTCATAGTTTTTTGGAAATTCAGTGAGTGTTCCTGTAAGGATCGGGGTTCCTTCTTCTACTGTCCGTAGTTCATAGTCAATCGATTCAATATCAACATTAAAATTATTTAAACGATAACTAAACATGCCATCTCCATAGTTAAAATGTTCAAATAGATTATGGAGTCCATACCTAAGTTGTTGCTGGGTTAAGACGTCTTCTGTTTCATTAACGATAATTTGTAAAACATCAAAATTGCTTAATAGTGCATTATCTATCTCTAAGACATTTTCACCAACTTCTAAAGGAAATACGGTCTCTGTATCATAAATACTAAGCCCTACTGTCACAGGTTCATCACGGTATTTAACTTTGCCTGTATGATGAAGATTATAGGTAATTGTTGTGGTCTTTTCACCAATGGTCCAATTTGTAATGTCAGCCCATAATCCTGGGTAAGCATTTTTAACGAATGACGTGAACCCTGTTGTTGAAGATGTTTCAGTACGGTAACCAAATTGTGTATAATCATAGTCTTCTACCCCATCAGTCCCTTTAAGATAATAATAGACATCAAAGGTAACATCAGGGGGTAATTCATCAATGATGATTTCTGGTAAAAGCAATTGATCGCCGTCATACATGTCTTCGGTAAGGGGAATCTCCATGGTTTTGTAAATCGTGTCAAAGGGACGGTAATAAACTTCTAAATAGATGCCTTCATAAACTCTATGTGGATCATTAGCCATGAACTCAAAGGCAATATACGGTGACCCAATCGCTTTAATTCTATCATTGGCTTCTTTTGAGTCTGTCGGTAAATCTTTTTCAATAAAATGATGGCTTTCTGTCCAAACACGTTCATGATGTTTATCATCTTCAGCAGTAATCCAAGCAAGTGGTTCAAGGGTCGTACTATCGTAGTGTTCTGTTTTATTATATTTACCAATAACGATTTCATAGCCAGGCGTATACCCTTCACAGTGATACACGCTATCAGATTCAGAATCAATCGTAAAACTCACTTGCGACTCGGTGCGTGTACTACCTTCAGGGCGTTGAATCAACCAATATTCAGAAGAACGGTATGATGTATCTGTAATGTTTATCGTAAAACATAGCTTTTGAGTAAATGGCGTATAAGTATAATCGGTAAAAGACACATCTGCAAATTTTGCCGTATCAATGTTTTCTCCGTCATGACTGCCAGTATCGTAGCGAATATCCTCACTATTAGGATCATTTACATCGCTTAGGTTTTCATCATCCTTACTAAACGCACAGCCAGTAAGAATAAATAAGAGAAATAACGTTAATACAATTGTTTTTTTCATCATCCATCGCCTCCATGAATTAATTCAGGTTATCGTTGAAACTAGTTTTACTTTTATAAACACTAAGCTAATCACAATTTTTATTAGTGAAACATAAATAAAAGGTCATCAAAAAAATGACCTTTTTACTATTTTATCTTTAAACCATGACATAAAAATCATCCTTCCCTTAAAGCGGTCCCCACC
>CAZXSS010000089.1:0-4046 GCA_964643385.1 uncultured Candidatus Izemoplasmatales bacterium | reverse complement strand
AAATCAAAAATCATAATATCATCCTATCTTATAAAGATTGTATAAATTCCCAAAAGGCACGTAAGCCAAATGAGTATAGCATAAAGCCAATAATTGGGGTGAAATCAAGTTGCCCGATAACAATAATCCCTCTAAAAAGTCGCATGTAGGGTTCTGTTATTTGGTGTAAAACATAATAAAACCTTGTTTGTCTTATATCAGGAACCCAACTCAATAATACATAAGCAATCAAAATATAAAAATATAGTTGAAGGACATAATAAAGTCCAGTTAGTATCATAACCACAGGTATCTACTCCTTGTATTTCGCAATGAATTTTCGTAAGGTTTTATCTTTTAAGTCGGGTTTAGTCGCAAACGCAAAGATTTTCTCACGTAAGACCTCAACTTCACCATCAAGGGCGTAAATTACCCCACTTAAAAACATAATAACACGATTACTTTCAATAATATTATAGTCCTCAAAATTGACAATTAAAGGATTACGCATCATTAATTTATCCGCAAGGTCAAATACATCTATATCATCGTCCATTTTAATAAATTCTGTACGGCTGTACGCTGTTTTTTGTTTGCGTCCCATATCATCACTCCGTTATTAATATTCGTCCTAGACGTAGTAAGGTACTACCTTCTTCTAATGCGATGTGGTAATCATTGGTCATGCCCATCGATAAACCTTTAACATCAGGGTGGGTTGTTTGAATCGCATCACGCAAGTTCTTTAATGTTTGAAACTGGTTGCGGATGATTGTCTCATCATCGGTGTCAGTTGCCATGCCCATGAGTCCAATGACTTGAATGTGTTTAAAATCTTTCAGTGTTTCCACAAAATCATAGACATGTTCTGGGCTAATGCCGTGTTTGTTTTCTTCCCCTGAAATATTCACTTCAATATAACACGGTAAGATGCCTTCTCTGCGTTTTTCAATTTCTTTGGCAAGTTTTACTCTGTCTAAACTGTGTAATACATCAATATCATTAATGACTTTTTTTACTTTTTTGGTTTGCATAGTACCAATAAAATGCCAGGTAATATCTTTGTCTTCAAACCAGGCTTTTTTAGTTTCAAAGGCATCATCACGGTTTTCACCAAAATTGGTAATACCGTACTCTATAAACGGGAGAAATGCTGCTTTGGTTTTTAGGTATTTACTCGCAAGCATAATCGTGACATCAGGATAATTCTTGCGTAGTTTGTCAATGAGTGCTTTATTCAATGGTATTGCCTCCTATTAATATAACAAAACTATTATAACATAAAAGAAAAAAGTATGACATGCATACTTTTAAGTTTTCTTATATGATACTTAGTTTATTTAGGCAACGTGATGAATGAAAACATCATGGGTGATTGAATCGGTTTAAAGCTGTGCTTTTTGTATAAACGCAGTGTTGCGCATTTAAAATGGCAGTGTTATAGCTTTACTTTGATATGAGAAACTTCCGCATCAATCTAAAAATAAAACATAGAGCGAGTTTTTCGTTGATGTATTTTTTTATTATGTTATAGCGCGTTATCATTTACGCGTTTTACGCGTATTAACAATGACATTAAATGCTTGAATCGCTAGAATTGGTATAAGTGCCCCAATGATAATATGTTGCCACATAGCTAAAGGAAGCGCAACGGTTTCTAAAACTGATTGTAAAGGTGGTGCATAGATGGCAAGCATTTGCAAGATGAAGGTGAGTGCGATGGCACCAAGGACGTATGGGTTTTGAAGAATCGATTTATCAAACCCTAGTCCGGTTTTCTTTCTAACGTTAATGATATGGAATAAATGCACCATAGCAAGTGTCATAAAAGCAACAGTACGCGCGACCATAACATCAGTATTTTGCGTGATTAAAAACGCATAAACAGCAAGTGGACCTAAAGAAAGAATAAAGCCTTGAAATCCAATTAATTGTTTATAACGCTTGGTAATAATCGGTGAGCCTGGGGTTCTTGGTGGATGATCCATAACACCTTTTTCTGGAACTTCCCATGACATAGAAAGGGCAGGGAAAACCCCCGTAGCAACATTCAACCAAAGGATTTGTAAGGCGACTAGGGGTAACGGAAACCCCAGTAATAAAGCTAGGAAAATGAGAATGATTTCACTTAAGTTACATGACAATAAGTAATGAATAAATTTTTGGATATTATCAAAGATGACGCGACCTTGTTTGACCGCTTCGACTATCGTTTGATAACGGTCGTCGAGTAAAATCATATCGGCTGCTTCTTTTGCAACACTGGTTCCGCGTTCTCCCATTGCAACACCAATATCCGCTTTTTTTAGCGCAGGAGCATCATTAACACCATCACCTGTCATCGCAACAATCTCATTGTCATCTTGTAGTGATTCAACAATAGTTAGTTTATCTTCTGGAGTAACACGTGCAAAGACACTGCTATGACTTAATATTGATTTAATGTCATCTTTTGATAGGTCATTCTTTTTGCTTTGTTCTAACAACTTGTCTTCATCAGCGTCTAAGCCAACTTTTTTTGCGATACCAATCGCGGTTTGATATTGATCACCCGTTAACATAATGGTCCGAATACCAGCCTGCTTAGCTTGATTAATGCTACCTTTTATATCTGGGCGTGATGGGTCGAGCATTGCCGTGAACCCTAAAAATATAACATTGTCTTCAAGGAGCGTTTCAAGTGATTTCTCATCAGGGTTTTTGATGGTTTTATAGGCAAAAGCTAAAACACGGTAGCGTTCTTTTGCAAGCCGTGTATTGGTTTTCTTTAGGTTTTTAGTGAGGTTTTTAGTGAGGGTCGTTTCACCCTCTTTAACCGCATGACTTGCGAGCGATAAAATAACATCAGGCGATCCTTTGATGGCAATTAAATGGGTATTATCGTCAGTTTTATAAAGTACTGCCATATATTGTCTTTCTGAATCAAACGGGATAGAATCAACATAAGTATATTTTTCTTCAAGACTGGCTTTTGTCATCCCTGCTTTTTTTGCAGCGACAAGTAAAGCCCCTTCTGTTGGGTCACCAATGACAGTATAATTATCGTTGTCATCTTGTTTTAAGGTGGCTTCATTACAAAGGACACCTACCTCTAATATACGCTTTAAAACCTTATCTTTGGTTGGGTCTATGGTTTTCTTGTTTGCTTTAAATTCGCCTTTTGGGGTATATCCAGTTCCTTTGATATTCACTGTTTTTTCCAGGGTAACCAATTGTTTTACAGTCATTTCATTTTCGGTAATTGTCCCCGTTTTATCGGTACAAAAGATGGTAGCTGAACCGAGTGTTTCAACAGCAGGAAGGTTTCTAAGGAGTGCGTTCTTTTTCGCCATCCGTTTCATACCGATGGCTAAAGTGATGGTTGCAGCAGCAGGTAACCCTTCAGGAACGGCTGCGATGGCTAGTGCAACCGAGGTTTTAACCATTGATTCGATACTGTTTCCTGTAAGAATTCCTACAACGCCGACAATTGCGGCAATAATCAGGGTTAGCACAATTAAAAATCTTCCGGTTTGTTCAAGGCGTTTTTCGAGTGGGGTATCTTCATCTTTGGTGCTTTTTAATAACGAAGAAATATGCCCCATCTCTGTATCAAGTGCTGTCGCTGTGACAATGTAGGTGGCATCACCTTTAACAACATGCGATCCCATAAATACCATGTTTTTACGATCAGCAAGTTTGGCGTCTTCTTTTAAAGCGTCCGTAGTTTTATCTACCATATCAGATTCACCTGTCAGCATCGATTCATCAACGGATAACCCTTGGTTAGAAATCAGTCTTCCATCTGCAGGCACTTTGTCGCCTTCATCTAAAATTACAATGTCACCTTTAACAATGTTTTCAGTTAAACAAGGCTGTTTTTTCCCCTCGCGCAACACCGTGACTTCATCTTTAACGGTTTGTTTTAAGGCTTCAATAGATTTTCCCGCACGGTATTCCATAATTAAGCCAACGAGTGCCGTAATTAAGATAACGACAAGGACTGCGATGCCTTCAACAATTTCGCCAATTAAAAAAGAGGCAACGGCAGCGGATGTTAAAAGTAACATCACAAAGCTTTTAAATTG
>CAZXSS010000088.1:0-4048 GCA_964643385.1 uncultured Candidatus Izemoplasmatales bacterium | reverse complement strand
GATTGTTCAAAGGCAGTGATAACCTCACTTAGTGAGAGGCTTAATCTTTCAGCAAGCTTGATAATAACATCAAAAGGGACATCATTGTCGCCTTTTTTATAGCGTGAATATTGACGTTGTGAAATAATCCCTTCTATAAATGGTTCTTGTGAGAGATCGCGTTTTTGTCTTAAACCATCGATATAATTGATGAGTAAGGTTGTATTCATAAATCTACCTCTTTTTTTAGTTATTACATCTATTATATCATATTGCTATACTAGCAAAATAATTTGTTATAAAAAAGACGCAAACATTAGTTTGCGTCGGTTTTTTTGAGTTTGTGTTTCATGTATGAATCGTGTAGATAGATGCCAACTTTAATGATAAATAAAATACCTAAGACATAAAGTGAGACATCTTGTGCAAGCAAGGTGTCACCATCTAAGACTTTTTGTGACAAAAAGCCATTGACACGCATGTTAGTGTATGTATTATTTGATAAAGAATAAAGTTCTGTAAGATAGTATGCTTTAGCTACAAGTGCAATTGCAAAGCCGTAGATAAGCGCAAATCGCCGGTTTTTTTGAAGTAATAAAAAGATGAGCGATAATGCGTAAATGGTTGCGAGTATTGGAATGTACATGGTTGATTCGTTAATATCAATAAAAGAAAATTCTAAGAATATAAGCCGTGTAGAGACCGCAACGCGAGAAGTGGCTTCTGGGTTTTGGAATGGGTAAATTAGCGAGAATATTACTTGAAGTAATATGATAATCACTAAAAATAAAATATCTTTTTGATAGTGGTTTAACCTTTTCATGTTTTCACCTCAATGGAAAATCGCTCTTATTGTATCATGAGTTTAGGCTGTGAACAATACCCTTAACAAAACCTTAACATTATCGTGTATTTTTTCTTGCAATATGCATAAGTTGTTTGTATTCGTGTGGTTTTAGTAATCGCACTTCACCTTTAGACATGGTGTCTAAGGTGATGATGCCAAAACGCACGCGTTTTAATTTAAGTACAGGATGTTCGACATGTTCAAACATGCGTTTAACTTGGTGGTATTTGCCTTCAGTTATGGTGAGATGTAGTCGGGTGGTGCCTTTAATTTTGTTGTATTCAACGTTAGATATTTTTGCACGTTTTGTGCGTTGTTTGTCTAAAATAATTCCACGTTCAAGTTTTTTACTGGTTTCTTTTCTAACAAAGCCTTCTACTGTGACTTGGTATTCTTTTTCTAAATGGCTTTTGGGATGAATCATGGCTTGGTTAAACTCACCATCATTGGTTAAAAGTAAGACACCGCTTGTATCATAATCAAGTCGTCCTACAGGGTAAACACGTTCTGTATTGGGGACAAGGTCCATTATCGTTTTGCGATCTTTTTCATCATCGGTTGTGCTAACAAAGCCTTCTGGTTTATAAAGCACATAATATACGGGTGGTTCTTTTTTTATTGCTTTATCGTTTACCATAACCTCATCTTTTTTTGATACTTTAGTCCCTAAGGTGGTGATAACCTCACCGTTAACTTTGACTTTTCCGGCGGTGATCAGTTCTTCTGCTTTTCTTCTTGAGCATATACCGCTGTGAGCAATTACTTTTTGCAAGCGTTCCATTAATTATCATCTTCTTCTTTTGTATTTGAAGGTTCAATGGTTTTTATTTTAATGTTTACATGTTTAATACGTCGGTCACTAATCTCTCTAATCGTAAAGACAATTTCAATTTCATCTGGTGTATTATCATGTTCATAAGAAATCAGTTGTTGCCTTATGGTATAACTCATGTCGACTTCAGGGATTTCTTCAAACTTTTCAAATAACCATGCGCCGACAGTTTGGTCGTGTGCAGGCGGTGTTCCGAGATTAAGTTCATCAAATAAATCTGATAAATAAATATCAGCATTCACACCATATTCATTTTCTGAATACGGTTTAATAAATTCATCATCAATTTCATCATGTTCATCGTAAATCTCACCAACAAGTTCTTCAAGGGCATCTTCCATTGTAACAATACCACTGGTTCCCCCAAACTCATCACTAACAACAGCCATATGCGAGTTTTCACGTTGTAAGGTTTCAATCAATGTGTCCGCACGCATCGATTTAGAGACAAAAATTGGTGATTTCATTAACTTTCTAATTTCAACCGTTTCTTCTTTAATCAGTTTAGTAAAGAAGTCACGTTCTGTAAGGACACCAATAATATTATCACGATAGTCTTCATAGACCGGTAAGCGTGAGAATTGGTGTTCAAAGAATGTCTCTTTAATATGTTCTACAGTATCAGTAACATCAACCGCAACCATATCAACACGTGGTGTCATGATTTCATAGACTTTACGTTGACTTAAATCAAGTACGCTTTGTAACATTTCAGCCTCGTCTTCATCAATCGATCCTTCTTCTTCCATTGTATCGATGATGGTTTCTAGTTCATCTTCTGTGACACTGATGGTGACACGGTTATCGGGTCTTACAAATAGGGTCTTGATTTTTAAGAAAATAATGGTAATTGGTTTCATGATTTTAATCAAAATAAACATAAACGGACTTATCCGTAAAGCGAGTTGATCTGAATGTTTTTTGGCTAAGCTTTTGGGGATGATTTCTCCAAAAATTAAAATAATAGTCGTCATTACGAAGGTATTAAATACCATTGCGAGTGTTGCTTGGTCAGCAAATATACGTGCAAAAAGACTCGCACTGACAGTGGCGAGCGCAATATTTGCAAGATTATTTCCTACAAGAATCGTTGACAATGTTAAATCAAAATGTTCATGAATCCAGTATGCTTTTTTTGACCCTTTACGCCCATCTTCAATAAAATGACGCATGCGAATCACATTCATACTAGAGTACACGGTTTCACTCATAGAAAAATATGCTGAGGTAATTAGTAGTCCTATTAATAAGAATATACTGCTAATAGGAATCTCGACTGCAAGTAAAATGAGCCTGGCGGAATCTTCCAATTGGATTCACTCCTTTTATGCTTTTGTATTATATTTCCCAGTTTGGGTACTGACGATTATCTCGTCACCGTTTTCAATAAATAGTGGGACTTGTAATAAATAACCTGTTTCAAGTGTTGCATCTTTGGTGGCGTTCGTTACGGTATTTCCGCGAACCCCCGGGACTGTATCAACAACTTTTAAGGTAACTTTTTCAGGTAAGTCAACGCCTAAGATTTCGTTTTCAAACATAATCACATTAACTTCCATCATTTCTTTTAAGAAATTGAGTTGGTATTCTATTTTCTCTTTAGGAATTTGAAGTTGTTCGTAGGTTTCTAAATCCATAAAGATATACATATCGTTATCATTGTACGAGTATTGCATTTTATGTTTTTCAATCATTGCGGTTTCAACTTTTTCACCAGCACGCCACGTTTTATCAGTGACTGAACCGGTTCTTAGGTTGCGGAGTTTACTGCGCACAAATGCGCTTCCTTTACCTGGTTTTACGTGTTGAAATTCGAGTACAACATAAAGGTTTCCATCATGTTGAATCGTTTGTCCTGTTTTAAAATCATTGGTTGTAATCATCGTAATCGCTCCTTTGTCATGAGACTATTATAAATGGTTTGCTGGGTTTTTACAACACCCTTATTTTTCAAACCAACTGAGATCTTTAAACTTGTTCCATCCCACAATTACTTGACTAAATGTAAAGTGCACGCGTTGGCGGGTATTGGCATGAGACATTAAAAATTCCACTTGCATTCTTTTTCCTGTTGTATCAAACTCGGCTTCATAAATAACCGCGTTTTTTGTGGTTTCGCGCATCGCTTGGATGGTATCGCCATACAATGTTTCATCGCCACTTTTAGTTTGTGTATGAACCGTTACATCGGCAATATTTTCAAAAACAACAATCGCATCATCGGTTTTATGCGCTTTAAAGGTAGTATTTTCTGGATGGGTTGGTTTAACATCTAAATGGGATACATAGAAAATAACGTGTTTGGCTTCAGTTAATTGGATATGATCAATTTGGTTGTTATAGAAAATTAAATCATCTAAGAAGCCCGGGGTAAGAAAACTATATTTTTT
>CAZXSS010000087.1:0-4066 GCA_964643385.1 uncultured Candidatus Izemoplasmatales bacterium | reverse complement strand
TTATTTACATTTTTTTAAGAGGATTATGGTATAATATAAACACCTAAAGGGGTGATACGATGAAACAATACTTAACATTCTTAGAACATATATTAGCTCAGGGCACATCAAAAGCCGATCGTACCAACACAGGCACGATTTCTACTTTTGGCTATCAAATGCGATTTGATTTACAAGAAGGATTTCCGCTTGTAACCACCAAAAGAGTTCATATAAAGAGCATTATCCATGAACTTTTATGGTTTATCAGCGGCGAAACCAATATACGACCACTGGTCTTAAACAATGTAAGAATTTGGAATGAGTGGCCGTATGAAACGTATAAAAACCATGAAGACTATCAAGGTGAAACCTTAGATGAATTTATCGATAAAATAAAAGCCGATCCTAAGTTCGCAAAAAAACACGGTGATTTAGGACCGGTATACGGAAAACAATGGCGTGATTTTAACGGCGTTGACCAACTTAAATGGGTGTTAGAAGAAGCCAAGCGTAACCCATCTTCAAGACGCTTAATCGTTAATAGTTGGAATCCTGCTGAAATCGGCGACATGGCACTTCCGCCTTGTCATATGATGTTTCAGTTCTACATCAAAGAAAATACCTTATCGTGTCATCTATACCAACGCAGTGGTGATGCGTTTTTAGGGGTTCCATTTAACATTGCAAGTTATGCTTTACTGACGATGATGGTTGCTCAAGTTTTAGCGTTAACACCTGGAGAGTTCGTGCATACCATTGGTGATGCCCATATTTATAATAATCACCTAACACAAGTAAAAACCCAACTATCAAGAGACCCAAGACCATTACCAACGATGCGCTTAAATAAAAACGTCAAAGACTTATTTGCGTTTACTTATGATGACTTTACATTAGAAAACTATAATCCACATAAAGCCCTCAAAGGAAAGGTGGCCGTCTAATGTTTTCTCTAGTTGTCGCCTATGATGAAAAACGCGTCATTGGTAAAGATGGTGATTTACCTTGGCATTTTAAAGAAGATCTTCAATATTTTAAACGCATTACCGAACACCATCCTGTTGTCATGGGAAGAAAGACATATGATTCGATTGTTAGACGTCTAAAACGTCCGTTACCTAATAGAGAAAATATTGTCGTTACGAGAAAACAGTTGCCAGATAAAGGCATTACAGTAGTCAATGACTTTAAAGCCTATTTAGAAGCCCATAAACATGATGATGAAGAAATATTTATTATCGGTGGGTCTAGTATCTTTGAAGATGCGCTTCCTTATACACATAAACTTTATATTACCCATATTGAAGGGACCTACGAAGGAGACACCTTTTTTCCTGCAATTGATTTTACCGATTTTATCCGTATTTATACAAAAAAATCTGGGCCACTAACATTTTCTGTTTATGAAAGGGTGAGATAATGGCAACGGCAATGTACTACATCTTTGTGTTACTCATCACTTTAGCAAGTATTCTCATCTTTGATTTAACGACATACACGCTTATGACAGCCGTCTATATCATACTCAGTATACTAGCAGCCCTAATTATTGCCTTTATTATGATGTTACTATTTTTAGCATTATACGGGCAAACCATGCGTAAGGTTGAACCCAAAAACATGCGCCATCACCGGATGATTAATAGTCTATTTCGTTTAGCAATCCGTCTTATGCGTGTTAAACTAGTAGTAACAGGCAAAGAGAACATCCCAAAACCTGGGGAAACTTTTGTTTTTGTTTGCAATCACCAAGAAAATTATGATATTATTGCTATTAAGCCTGTATTTAAAGACCTTCCATTAAACTTTATTGCCAAAGAAGAAGTCTTTACATGGCCAGTCTTAGGCGAAATGATTCGTAAACTTGGAAACATCCCGATTGCAAGAGAAGCTGACCGTAAAGCGATTGAAAGCATTCTAAAAGGCATTAAACATGTAAAAAACGGCATCCCTATGGGAATATTCCCTGAAGGTAAACGGACATTTACCAATGATTTAACCGACTTTAAACCTGGTGCCTTTAAACTTGCCATGAAACCAAAAGCCGATATTTTAATCGGAACCATCTATAATTTTAGCAATATTTTTAAAGGATGGCCGTTTAAACGACAAAAAGTCTATTTCCATATTCATCCATTACTAACCTATGATACATATAAAACAATGAATTCAATAGACCTAAGCAATCATGTAAAAGCCCAAATCCAAGCACAGCTTGATAATTATAGTACCCAGTTACAAAAAAGATAGGAGAGATACTATGAGAATGGTCGATATTATTGAGAAAAAACGCGATAATAACCCATTATCTAAACGCGAAATTACTCACTTTATTGAAGGCTATGTCAAAGGCAATATTCCTGACTATCAAGTCAGTAGTTTACTTATGGCAATATACTTCAATGGAATGAACGATGAAGAAGCGACCAATTTAACAGAAGCAATTTTGCATTCAGGAGAAACCATTGATCTAAGCACAATTGATGGTATCAAAGTTGATAAACATTCAACGGGTGGTGTTGGCGATAAAACAACCCTCGTTTTAGGTCCACTTGTGGCCTCATGTGGTGCCAAGTTTGCGAAATTATCGGGACGTGGTCTCGGACATACTGGTGGTACGCTAGATAAACTTGAGAGTATTAATGGATTTAATATTAGTTTATCTAACGATGACTTCTTAAAACAAGTCAACGACATCAATATCGCAGTGGCTGGACAAACCGCAAAACTCGCCCCAGCCGATAAACAACTCTATGCCTTACGTGATGTAACAGGAACAGTTCCAAGTATTCCGTTAATCGCTAGTTCAATTATGAGTAAAAAACTTGCCAGTGGCGCAGACGTTATTGTCTTAGATGTAAAAATCGGTGAAGGTGCATTTATGAAAACCTTAGAGGATGCACGCTTATTAAGTAAACTCATGGTAAAAATCGGAAAGAACTTCGACCGTAAAGTTGTTGCCTTTATTACCGATATGAGTGAACCTTTAGGCTATGCCGTGGGTAATAAATTAGAAGTTATTGAAGCCATTAGAACCTTACAAGGAAACGGACCAAGTGACCTACAAACCTTATGTATTGAAATCGGTAGTTACTTAGTCCATCATGCGGGTATTACCGAAACACTTAAAGATGCACGCAAAATGATAAGTAAAAAAATCTCTAGCTTAGAAGCCAGTGATAAATTTACAGAACTCATTGATGCCCAAGGCGGTAAAGTACCAGATTTAAATGATTATATCCATACCGATGCGTTAATTGCTGTAAAAAGCGAATCTGCTGGATATATTAAGAAATTAAACGCACTGGATATTGGATTAGCTGCCATGCGTTTAGGCGCAGGACGCGAAACCAAAGACGATGTAATTGACCAAGATGTTGGCATTGTCTTAAATAAAAAAGTCGGCGATAAAGTTGAAAAAGACGAAGTATTAGCCTATGTTTACAACAATAAAGACGATATCACAGAAGAAGTCAAAATGGTCCTTAATGCTTTCACAATTACCGAAAACATCGTTGAGAAAAAACCGCTTATTATTGAAATTATAGAATAGACACTTCGGTGTCTATTTTTTTTACCTTGTCAATATGATGTGTCAATACTATAATAAAGGTATATTATTACATTTTATGGGAGGGATATGATGATTGATCTAATTAATTTTTACCGTGTTAAAGATTTAGCCAATGTAAAACGATTTTACGAAGACATCCTACAATTACCGCTTTATAAAGACCAAGGAAAATGTTTAATATATTGTGTCGAAGGTCATGGGAAAATCGGCTTTTGTACGCACCACCCTAAAAACCACAATCAAGACACATGTATCACCTTTGTTTATGAAACCAAAGAGGATGTGGATAGAATGTATAAACATTTAGAACACAACCTTAAAGACGTTGACCCACCAAAGATGAATGAAGATTTCCATATTTATCATTTTTATGTGCAAGATTTTAATGACATTACCCTAGAATTTCAAATGTTTAAAAAATAAGCAAAACGCCTTGTTTATTTAGCCATTAATGGTATAATACGATTGTCAATAAAATCAGGGGAGCTTAGAGAACTAAGCTGAGAGTAT
>CAZXSS010000086.1:0-4277 GCA_964643385.1 uncultured Candidatus Izemoplasmatales bacterium | reverse complement strand
AGTTCTCTTGTTGTAAGGACGGTATCAACATCAGGGTCTTTACCGTTAATAGACATTTCTTCACGTTTTGCCTCTGATTTTTTTGCCGTACAAGGCATAATCGAAACAACATAAATCTTATCAGGATCAATACCTTCTTTTTGGGCATAATAAGATTTTGCGAGCGCGCCAAACATTTGCTGAGGCGATTTACAACTTGATATATTTTCAAGTAATTCTGGGTATTCATGTTCTGCAAAATTAATCCACCCTGGACAACACGATGTAATTAAAGGTAGTGGACCATTGTTTTTAATCCTGTCAATCAGTTCATGACCTTCTTCAATAACAGTTAAATCCGCGGTGAAGTTCGTATCAAATACTTTATCAAATCCTAACATCTTTAGTGCTGATACCAATTTTCCGGTTACAATACTACCTAATGGAAGTTCTAAGTCTTCACCAAGGGATACTCTTATTGCAGGCGCAACTTGAACGATGACATGTTTATCTGGGTTATCTAAAATGCGCCATACCTCATCTGTGTCATCTTTTTCTGTGATTGCTCCGACAGGACAGACACTAGAACACTGACCGCAATTGGTGCAAAATACATCGGCTAATGATTTACCAAAAGCAGGAGAAATCACTGAATCATGACTACGCCCAATGATATCAAGGACACTAATCCCTTGCACACTTTTACATACATCAATACACCGGCCACATTTAATACAGCGGTTAGGATTTCTTACTAGGGAAAAAGAAGAGGTATCGATTGTTTTAGACTCTAATACACTGTCAAAACGATTCGTGTCTATTCCTAACGTATTCGCAAGCGTTTGTAGTTCACAGTTCATGTTTCTAACACATGATGTACATTCAGCGTCATGATTGGCTAAAATCATTTCGGTAATGGTTTTACGAGCATTTAACGCACGCGGAGAATTAATTTTTACTTCCATACCTTCTTTTATAGGTGTTGAACATGCGGCAACAAGGCCTTTTTGGCCAACAATCTCAACAGAACAAATACGGCAGTCACTTTTAATGTTTAAATCAGGATAATGACATAGTGTTGGGATTTTAATATTATTGGCTTTAGCCGCATCTAAAATGGTTGTATTTTCATCAACCCGCAACGATTTATTGTTAATCTTAATGGTTGGCATTGCTATGCGCCTCCTTACTAAGTGATGCTTCTATACGGCGTAGAAATTCGCCTCTAAAGTAATGCAATGCAGAAATAATTGCTGTAGGTGCAGTTTGTCCTAATCCACATAAAGATGTTTGATGAATAACTCTAGCTTGATTTTCAAGGATATTCATATCATTTTCCTTAGCTTTAAACTCAACAAACCGTTGTATTGTTTTGATAAGATGGGTATTACCTTCACGACACGGGGTACATTTCCCGCACGATTCATGCGCGAAAAATTCTGCTACACGATTAAGGATATCAAATAAATCAAAACGATCATCAATAACAATTAAAGCACCTGCACCCGTTTTAGATTCAAACTCTTCAAACCGCTCAAAATCAATAATCATATCTAACATATATTCAGGGATAATCGGCCCGCAAGCCCCCCCGAGTTGTACCATCTTAATCTTCTTACCAGGATGGACCCCACCGCCGAGTTCTTCAATAATTTTGCGCATTGAAACACCAAATGGGACTTCATACACCCCTTTATGTTTTACGTTTCCAGAAAGACTAATTAATTTTGTGCCCGTAGAACTTTTTGTACCAATATTCGCGTACGCTTCCCCGCCCATCTCAATAAGTGGTGGTAGTGTCGCAAAGGTTTCAACATTATTGATTAAGGTTGGTTTATTAAACAACCCCTTAGATGTAGGAAATGGAGGTTTAACACGCGTTCTGCCCGGTTTTCCTTCGATGGATTCAAGCAAAGAAAATTCTTCACCACATACATAAGACCCTGCACCAGAACGAATTTCTATATCGAATTCAAAGTTTCTATATTTTTTAGAATCGCCTAAAAACCCCTTTTCTCTTGCTTGTTCAACAGCGGTTTTCATGATTTTAATAGCGGAATCAAACTCTCCGCGTATATAGATATACCCTTTTGTCGCGTTGGTCATATACGCGGCAATACACATACCTTCAATAATTTGGTGGGGATTATTCTCCATTAAAAAACGGTCCTTGTAATTACCGGGTTCACCTTCATCCGCATTACAGACAATGAACTTCGGACGTTCGCTTTCTTTTGCTAAAGCCATCATCTTGATATGTACAGGAAAACCTGCACCGCCGCGACCCCGCAATCTTGATAATTCTACATCATCGTGAAGATCTAACCGATCTTTTTTTAACGCGTTTTCAAATACAGCATACCCATCAGACTCAATATAATCATCAATAGATAAAGGATCAATATGTCCGATGCGTTTTGTTATTAGTTTTTTCTCAAGCATTCGTATCCTCCTTGTATTCAGCGATGATTGCCTTAAGTTTATTACGTGTTAAGTTGCCATACACTTTATCATTGATACGGATAGCAGGAGACTTATCACATTGCCCTAAACAGCTAGTATGTTCAAGGGTGAACAAGGCATCGTTAGTCGTCTCACCTAATGCAATACCTAATAAATCCTTTAACGTATCAAGTACGTTAAAGTCGTCATTCAAATGACATGGGATGTCATGACAAATTTGAATGATATATTTTCCTCTTGGTACCGTAGAAAAAAACGAATAAAAAGAAACCACACTACATACCTGACTTTCAGGTATATCTAAATGTGCAGCGATGTCTTTTAATTCGTTTTCTGTAAAATGATGCGATTGCTTTGTTTTTTGGTACGTTAGTAAAATTTCAATCAGGTAGTCTTGACGCTTTGGAAATTTGTCTAAAACTTCTGATAGATTCATAAAGGCTCCTTTCTTATGTAAGGTAATATGAAACTGAGGTAACTATAAGAAAGTAGACGTGATGTAACCACAGTACATATGACCTTTTGGCTACGATTTAATCATAGTATAATATATTTTAATATATAATACAAGTCTATATTTTGTATTACAAAAACGCATAGGTAAATGTGGAGATTTATATGTTTTATTTATTTTGATATACCCAATAAAACAATAGATTTGTTTGATGTAATAATTGAGTTAAAATAATAAATATCTAGATTTTCATTGTTTGTTTATGATAATATAGACTTGGCTTTATTAATAAATTAGTTTCTTAAGGAGATTACTTATGACCTATACAATGTGGAGTTTTGGACATTACTTGTTTATGGCATCACCATTTATAATTTGGGGCGTGTTACATTTTCTTATTAAAGATAAATCATATGACTATAAGCGTCAATTTGGTGTTTGGTTAAGTGTCGTTGGTGTTGTTATTTTGCTTCTAAGAAATATTGAAATATTTATTGTTAAAGACTTTAGTTTTCACTATGAAATTATCCCCTTACAAATATGTCATTTTGCCAATTTCGTCTTACTATATGCGTTTTTAAAAGACAATAAAACAATGTTTGCCTTTGCCTGGTTATTTAACTTGCCTGCCGCATATATGTCTATTCTATTTTCAAACGGACTAGAAAACTATGAAACCCTTCTAACATTAAGAGGATTCGCCTATATAACAGGTCATATGCTGATTGTTAGTTTAACGCTTTGGGCGTTTTCTAATGGGTTTATAAAATTATCAAAAAGCATTTTAATCAAATTATTTACGATTCTTTTACCACTATATATCATTGCGCATATTGTTAATGTATTATTTAGAGTGTTGTTTAACGCGTCATCAAATTACTTTTATACGATGCGACCTGAATCAGGGACGCCATTAGAATTATTTTACACATGGGGTAATACCTATATGTTTGGTGCCTTTGAAATTAATCCGCTTTATTTACTGTTGACAGGGTTATTTGGTTTCATTGTCATACTGGTTATATACGGTCTCACCTTTTACATCAATAAAGAACATACGCCTACTTTAAACGAACAGGTATAAACATAGGTAAAAAAATTCATACCATAGGAGGTCTATATGAACGGACAAAAAAGACATGATATTAAGCCTGGATTATTAGTCAAAGTTGTTGAAAAACAAAACCAACGCACCAATGAACTAACTGAAGGTGTTGTTGATAAAATATTAACCAACGCATCATTTCATCCTCACGGGATTAAAGTGCGCTTAGAAGATGGTACAGTTGGTAGAGTCAAAGAAATTTTAGATTAAATATATAAACACCACCTCTTGGTGGTGTTTTTCATCGGGACTTTATAGTTTACATTATCTATGATA
>CAZXSS010000085.1:0-4307 GCA_964643385.1 uncultured Candidatus Izemoplasmatales bacterium | reverse complement strand
AAAAAAGAATTAGCCGATGCGAAGTTATTGGCGAAGAAGCTAAGAAAAGCAGAAAAAGAAGCACGTGTAAAAGCGATAAAAAACCGTAAACCTTTTAAAGGGTTACAAATACGTCCAACCGTTTCACTATTTGATGAAGCAGGTAGACAAGAACCTGGTGAATCAAATTGGGAAAGATTTGGATTTGATATTCATCCCCAAGTCACCATTACTTCTGCGTTACTTTTAGTGCTTTTTATTTTAGGAACTATAATATTTCCTACACAAGCAGAAGATTTATTTAATACTGCCCTTGCCGGTATTTCTAAAAATGCTGGATGGTTTTTAATTGCGGCTGCGAATATCTTTGTTGTTGCGGCCATCTATTTTGCCCTTGGAAAATATGGAAAATTAAGAATTGGTGGGCCAGAGGCAAAACCAGAGTTTACAAAGTTTGCCTGGTATGCGATGTTGCTTAGTGCTGGAATGGGAATCGGCTTATTATTTTGGAGTGTTGCTGAGCCGATTTCTCATTTAAATTCACCATCTCCAATGTTTGGTGCTATCGGTGCAGGAAGCGCAGAATCTGCGCAAGCGGCCATGGCTACAACGTTTTTCCATTGGGGGGTTCATCCTTGGGCTATTTATGCCATAGTCGGTCTAGGGTTAGCCTTTTTTGCTTATAACCGCGGTCTACCATTAACTATTCGCTCAATCTTTTATCCACTAATCGGAAACAAAATATATGGATTTTGGGGTCATCTAATCGATATTTTGTCTGTTATGGCAACGTTAATAGGTCTAGCAACATCCCTTGGATTAGGGGTATCTCAAGTTAATGCTGGTCTCAATTATCTATTTGGGATACAAATTAGTGTTCCGGTTCAAGTTGGATTAATTATAGGAATAACTGGTTTGGCTACAACGTCGGTTGTTATGGGACTTGATGGTGGGGTTAAGCGACTTAGTGAAATTAACATGGTGTTAGCTGGTATATTTTTAGTCTTTATTTTAATCGCAGGACCAACCGTCTATATCATGAGTGGATTCACACAAAACATTGGCTACTATATGTCGAATATTATTGAGATGAGCTTGTGGACAGAAACGTTTAAAAATACAAACTGGCAAGCAGGGTGGACAATATTTTATTGGGCATGGTGGATTTCCTGGTCACCTTTTGTAGGTATGTTTATTGCGCGAATTTCTAAAGGAAGAACGGTCCGTGAATTTATTTTAAGCGTTATGATTATCCCAACGGTGTTATCATTTTTCTGGATGTCAGTTTTTGGTGGGACAGCTATTTTTCTAGAAACAAACGGGATTACGGATATTGTATCTGCGGTTAATATTGATGAAGCACTCGCTTTATTTTCAATGGTTGATGTATTACCATTAAGTGGGTTGTTATCCATCGTCGGAATAATCTTAGTTACCGTGTTTTTTGTAACATCATCAGACTCTGGATCATTGGTTGTCGATCACTTAACCTCAGGTGGTAAGCTCGATTCGCCTGTTCCACAACGTGTCTTTTGGGCTGTAATGGAAGGTGTTGTTGCGGCTACATTGCTCATCGGTGGTGGGTTAGCTGCATTACAAACCGCATCTGTTATTACGGGCTTGCCATTTGCGATTATATTAATACTGATGATTTATTCATTAAATGCTGGTTTAAAACAAGAATACGAGGTTGAAGAAGTTGTTCGTAAAGAAGTCCGTGAATTTAGAGAAAACTATGTGATTAACGAAGTCATTAATACCGTTGTCCATGATGAAGCGCTTATTGATAAAGAAGAATAAGATATCATAACTTAGTTAAGAATATTAATCGTGTTCCTTAAAGAAATAGCAGCTATGAAAAATAATTTAAAAATTTGATTTTTCCTTTTGTTATCATGTCTAGATGTTTGCCATTTCTATTGATACATACTATAATCATTATATAGAAGGAGGTTGATTATGAATTATTTGTTTATTGTAAATGAACCACCATATGGTAATGAAAAACCATACAATGCCTTAAGACTTGCAATGACTTTGCAAAAGGAACAAAATGCAGAGGTGAACATGTTCTTTATGGGAGATAGTGTTGTTTGCGCGATGCAAAAGCAAAAAACGCCTGATGGATATTACAATATAGAACGCATGGTAAAATCTGTCGCAAGAAAGAACGGTGCGGTCTATTTATGTGGTACATGCATGGATGCACGAGGTATTGACGAAATCTCAGTTATTGATTCAGCAAAAAGAAGTACTATGGGTGAACTGGCTGAACTAACAAACAAAGCGGATAAAGTATTGGTGTTTTAAAACCTATTAAACGTCTTTACATTACCTAATACAATTATTATAACGATATAAAGATATAAATACCTGGTTCTATAGTATGATAGATAAACATAAAGATGAGGAGGTATATGGTGGAAAGAATTATTTTAGCAATACTAAGTCTTCTTATTTGGCCAGTTGGCATTGTCTTATTTTTTGTCGCTAAAAATAAAAAAGATGCCCAATTATATTTGATTTTAGGCATTATTGGATTAGTCTTATCAAGTGGCGCACTCCTTAGTTAAAACAATGATTTAAAGGTATACTTGTTTTTCTAATGTCACATAGAACAATTTAACATGTGCTATAGTATTTTCTTTTAAAGACGCTTCGAGTGAAGCGTTTTTATATTGCCTATGATAGAGCATTAATAAGTTTTAACTCATTTAACAGTAATAGGTTAGTTTTAACTCTATAGCACAAGATATTTTATTTCTCATCTTTCTTATGATAAAATACAGATAGTTCATTACTATGTCAGAAAGAAGGGGTTACGTGCGACATGTTGGAATTATCTTAGTAATGTTTGCGGCCTTTTTTTGGGGCATTAGTGGTGGGATTGCGAATATGTTGATAAATACTGGCTGGTCACCCCTTATTATTGCTTTTTACCGAGGTTTCATTGGCTTACTATGTTTTATGCTTTGGATGTTACTTGATAAACGTAAAAAAAAGAGATTATCGCAACGGGTTTATTTATGGTCTTTTATAGCAGGACTTGGTGTTGCTGGAAATTTTACATTCTACTTTTTAAGTATCCATTTTTCAAGTATTAGTATTGCAGTTACACTTATGTATACAGCGCCTATTTTTGTACTTATCGCCTCATTATTAGCCGGTATGGAACGAGCAACTTGGATTAAATGGTTTGGTGTAGTCACCGTTGTCATCGGAGTTTTTCTCCTTGCAAAAGGATATACGCTAGATATTAATTCAGTTCCTATAGTAGGTATAGTTTTAGGTATTACTGCGGGCATTTCATATACTATCTTCCTATTTGGGTTTAAAAAAGCTGCGGCTATTGGAAGCCCATCGCTTGTTTTAACACTGGCTTTTCTTAGTTTCACAGTAATACTGTTTATCTTTATAGATTTAAACGAAGCGGTTGATATCATGCATTCTAGTGATTTAGGGTGGTTTATTTTACTTGGGGTCTTAGGTGCAGGACTATCATTTTTCCTCTATGTTATTGGTCTGCGTCTTATCCACCCATCCACAACGGCGGTTGTGGCGATGGTTGAACCTTTAACTGCAGCCCTTATTGGTATAACATTCTTAAATAATACCCTTACAGTGCCACAAATTATTGGTATAAGTATGGTGTTACTATCAATAACTTTTATTAGTCTAAATAAAAAAGGTCAAGAAAACGGAATTAAAAATTAAAAACCTCTTGATTTAGTGATTTATAGTTATAACGTATGAAGCATTTAATAAACACGTAAAGAAAGGAGTAATCCCATGACTAATGACGCGTATTTAAAAGAAACATCACTTCTAAATTTTAATCACGACACGATTAAAACCCTTATTAAAACATCTGGTTGGAAGCAGTTGGATCCTTACAAACAAATTGGTGCTGTATACAATTATGTGCGCGATAATATTCTTTTTGGTTACAGTAAAAAAGATGCCTTGAAAGCAAGTGATGTATTAACCAGCGGCATAGGACAATGTAATACCAAAGGTATTTTACTGATGGCACTTTTGAGAGGCTTGAATATTCCTTGTAAAATTGAGGGGTTTCATGTTGATGCATCTTTTCAAAAACAACTTTTGCCACCTATCTTAAGACTAGCTGCACCAAAAAGATTTCTTCATTCAAAAATCTATGTTTATTATGACGGGGATTTTATTCCTTTAGAAGGATATATTTTAGATCGTGATTATTTAGCAGGATTAAAAACCATGTTGCCTAATCAAAACGGCGCACTATATGGCTATGCAGTTGCTACAAAAGATTTTAATGATTTATATATTGACTGGCAAGGAAAAGAAAC
>CAZXSS010000084.1:0-4404 GCA_964643385.1 uncultured Candidatus Izemoplasmatales bacterium | reverse complement strand
AAAAAAGATAAAATGGGCCATATGCTCAAATTTAAGGAGGATAAATAAAATGAAAACAGTTGAAGGAAAATTAACAGCTAAAGGACTAAAGTTTAATATTATTGTAGGACGGTTTAATGAATTTATTGGTGGTAAGTTATTAGAAGGTGCTAAAGATGCACTGATTCGTCACGGTGCTGATCAAGATGCTATTGACATAACATGGGTTCCAGGGGCATTTGAAATACCACTTATTGCTAAAAAAGTAGCACAATCAAAACAATACGATGGTGTTATTTGTTTAGGGGCTGTAATTCGAGGGAACACACCACATTTTGATTACGTCTCTAGTGAAGTTACAAAAGGGATTGCACATGTTTCACTTGAAACGGAAGTGCCTGTCATTTTTGGTGTTTTAACAACAGATACAATTGAACAAGCGATTGAACGTGCTGGAACAAAAGCAGGCAATAAAGGGTTTGATGCAGCAGTTACCGCTATTGAAATGGCAAACTTAATAAAACAATTATAGATGACAATTAACAACGTAAAAACTTTATTCTTTGATTATGACGGGACCATCCATAATAGTTTAGAAATCTATAAACCTGCTTTTTTAGATGTATATGCTTGGCTTGTTGAACAAGGGTATAAAGAAGATAAATCATGGCAAGACTATGAGATTAAACAATTTCTTGGTCAAAATCCAAAAGCGATGTGGGAATCTTTTGGTAAAGGATTACCTGATACTGTACGCAAAGAAGCAAGCCGGCGCATTGGAGAAAATATGCAGATAAGTATGAATAAAAATAAAGCCGTGCTTTATGAACAGGCACTAGAAACACTCGCCAAACTTAAAGCACGCGGGTATACACTTATATTTATCAGCAACTGCACAAACACATATATGGAGGCACATAATAAATTATTTAACTTAGATACATACTTTAGCAAGATGGTAAATGCTGAAACATATGATTACATTCCTAAATCAGAGATATTAAAAACTATTATAAAAAATTTTGATGGTGACATGGCAATCATCGGAGACCGATATCATGATATGCAAGCTGGAAAAGAAAACGATATTTACACCATCGGCTGCACGTATGGATTTGGATCACTTGATGAATTAGCGGATGCAACCATGACAATTGATTCTATTGAAACACTGTTGTCAATCTTTAAATAAAGTTAGAGATGTTAAATATCTAATAGTTTAAAAAATCTAAGGATAAAAAAAGATGCTTTTAACACATAAAAGGTGGATTATGCATCTTTTTTGTTTGTCAAAATTGTGGCTTTAAGGTACACTTATACATGTAACTCAAGGAGGTATGACATGGGAACATTAATAAATGTAGCAGCGATTATAGCGGCCAGTATATTAGGTGTTATATTAAAAAAAGGTTTGCCAGAGCGTATACAAAAATCGATTATGTTTGTTTTAGGATTAGGGTTATCAGTTTTGGCTGTGGGCTGGTTTTTAAATGACTTTTTGATTGTCCATGAAGATAGTTTAATATCTAATGGTGAATTATTGGTTTTATTGTCTTTAGTTATTGGGACGCTTATTGGAGAAACATTCATGATTGATGAGCGTATTAATTCTTTTGCAGAAAATATTGAAAAAAAATATAAGTTGCCACCACTAGCTAAAGGTTTTGTTTCTGGAACACTGATATTTTGTGTGGGTGCGATGGCTATTTTAGGCTCTATTAATGATGGGTTATATGGGGATATAACAACATTGCTTGTAAAAAGCGTATTAGACTTTATTACGGCCATGTTACTTAGTGCTGTTTTAGGTATTGGCGTAATTTTTTCAGCAATTAGTGTCCTTGTGTATCAAGGATCAATTACCATTCTTGCAAGTCTATTAGGTGATTTTTTAACAACCGATATGATTGGTGCCGTATCAATGGTAGGGAATATTTTACTTGTCGCTATGGGCTTTAATTTTATGGGGTTCACGAAAGCGAAAGTTGCGAATATGCTACCTTCGTTATTTATACCAATTATTTATTTCTTAATTATAGGAGTGTTTGTATAATGGATTATAAAGCAATGATAGATCAATATCTAGGGCAATTATACACGGATGATTCTAGATTAGAAAAAGCATGTGCTTATGCACTTAAAAATGGTGGGAAACGGCTAAGACCAGTGCTTTTCTTAAATACACTTGAGGCATTGGAAATAGCACCATTGGATTATTTAAGTGTAGCTGCTAGTATTGAGTTGATTCATACCTATTCACTCATACATGATGATTTACCTGCAATGGATGATGATACCTTAAGACGCGGGAAACCAACCGTACATATTGCATATGATGAAGCAACTGCTATATTAGCTGGAGACGCTTTATTGACAGATGCTTTTTTAATTTTAACAAAGGCCGAACATATCGATTTTGATGTAAGGGTGGCATTGATTAGTGTTTTAAGTGAAAAATCAGGATCAAGAGGTATGGTTTTAGGTCAATCTTATGACTTATCTAGTGAAGGACAATCAATCTCTTTAGATCAGTTGAGACGCATACATTCATTAAAAACTGCAAGACTTATTGAAACACCGTTTTTAATGGCCGCATTAATTGCCAAACGGCAAGATATACATCACTTCGAACACATCGGTTATAATCTAGGGTTGGCGTTTCAAATGCAAGATGATTTATTAGATGTTACGAGCGATGAAAAAACAACTGGAAAATCGCTTAGTGATGCGCAACGTGAAAAAGCAACGTACATAAAATTCTTAGGTATAGAAGAAGCAAAACGAGAGTGTGCTTTGTTGTTTAAAAATGTATACGAAGCGTTAGACGCTATGGCGATACACCCTAAATCACTATTAGAAACGATAAAAAAAATTGAATTACGAAATAAGTAGTATGTAAAGTATATGGTGTTGATATGCTATAATAATGTAAAGGGGTGATAGCGTGGTGCCAGAAAGACGCATAGCTTTATGGGTTGGCTTATTTTTGTTTATCGTCTTGTCCGCAACGGCAGGATATTATATTATTTTAGATGTCTCCTTTGTTGATGCACTGTACATGACGGTTATTACGATATCAACCGTTGGATATCGCGAAGTTGTAACAATGTCAGAAGGCGCTAAAATATACTCTATTATCGTTATTGTTGTAAGTGTTGGAACCGGTGGTTTTATAGCCAGCCGGATTATCGCGTTCTTTAGCGGTGGGTATATTGCGGAAGTTTGGAGGAAACGAAAAATGGATAAATCAATTGATGCATTGAATAATCATTACATTATATGTGGCGCGGGTGAAACTGGCGCATATATTATTCGGCAATTTAAACAACAAGGGATTCCTTTTGTAGTTATCGATGATACAGAATCTGTGATTGAAGGACTAAGAGAAAATAATATTAATTGTGTTTTAGGGGATGCAACACAAGAAGAAGTATTAAAGAAAGCAAAAATTGAAGACGCACAAGGACTAATTGCCTCACTATCAAAAGACGCTGATAATGTCTTTGTTGTTTTAACCGCAAAACAGATGAAAGAAGATATTCAAGTTGTTGCGAGAGCTTTTGATAAACGTTCACATAAAAAGTTAAAACGCGCTGGAGCTAATCACACCGTATCCCCAAATGAAATTGGTGGTCGTAAAATGGCAAATATGTTATTAAAACCTTCGGTCACATTTTTTATGGATCACGTTATCGAAACGGACAATATGGCGCTTGATTTAGAAGAAATATATATTTCTCCTAAAAGCGAATTCGCTGATAAAAAACTTGTAGACTGTAAAATACCTGAAAAAACCGGGCTTATTATTTTAGCAATCTTCAATAAAGAAAAAGAGAAGTTTGAATTTAATCCGAGTCAAAACTCAGTATTACACGGTAATGACCGGATTATTGTCGTTGGCGAATATGACAAAATTGAGAACCTAAAAGAGTTAACTAAGGATAAGAGTTAATGATAACATTAATTGAATATCCACCATGTTCTACATGTAAAAAGGCTAAAGCATTTTTACGTGCACGACATATAGACTTTGTTAGTAGACATATTGTTAATGACACTCCAAGCAAAGAAGAACTATCTCAGTGGATGAAGACTTATGATATTGCAGCTAATCAATACTTTAATACTCGTGGTCAAAAGTATCGGGAATTAAAGTTAAAAGATAGACAAGCATCTTTATCGGATGATATGAAACTATCATTATTATCGCAAAACGGTATGCTCATTAAACGTCCCTTGTTATTGATGGACAATCAGCTACTCATTGGCTTTAGAGAGGATGAATGGGAAGCGGCATTAAAAAGTAAATGATATACTTGACTACTTATATGACATATGCTAGACTATTTTTGGTTTAAAACAATCGAATAATCTTCAGGGCAGGGTGTAATTCCCGACCGGCGGTATAGTCCGCGAGCGCAAGCT
>CAZXSS010000083.1:0-4440 GCA_964643385.1 uncultured Candidatus Izemoplasmatales bacterium | reverse complement strand
AACTCGGCATGATGGTTATATTGTAACTTTTTTCTGTTGTACCGCGTTCTTTATGCAGTTTATTAAATAAGGCATGAATGGTTTTTTCTTCTCGAGGTAATGTTTCATTGAGGGTGTGCTCCATAAGTGGGTAGGTTTTTTTTGTCTCTAATAGCGTATCATAAATGGTAATGCCTGATCCTTTTGTTTCACTAATTGCGAGGGTTATGCCATGATTAACTGGAAGTAATAAGGCCTGTCCGCCTGCTTCTTCAATATGTTCACCTGCTAGGGGTAATATCCCTGGCATGAAGTGAACTGAGGACGGGGCTTCTTTAAATATTTCTTGATGCTTTTTGGTGATCTCTTTTTTCATTGTTAGCCTCCTAAACGTTGTTATAACAGTGTTTTATCAATGGTTATAGAATCATTTAAGTATGCTTTAAAGCCATCGAAAATGCGTTTTGTCATTTCGGCATCTTCTAGAGCATCGTGGCGCTGTGTATCAGTAGGATACCCGTATAGCTGGTTCGCTTTTAGTAAACCGAGATCATTTTTTAGTTTAAAAACATTTTTATGAAGCTTTAATAAATTAACAAACCGGCTTCTATCATTGATGTTTGGTAGGTCGTTGACATTGGCGGTTTCTTTTAACGCTAAGGCATCATTTTTACCCCATACAATGATCGCTGGATTGTAGGTTTTTAGTAGCTGTTTAAAGTGTTGATAAAAGGTATCATAGGGAATGCCTTTGTCAATATCGTCTTGGGTTAGGTCGAGAAATTTGAGCGTGCGTTTGGTTAGTTTTTTGTGTTTGGTTGGTTGAATAAATGCCATATATTTTTCAATAATATTGCCATGAGAATCAACAAGTACATAGCCCGCTTGGATAATTTCTTGAACAAAATGTGGGTCTTTATAGTAAGGGTGCATACTCATTTCTAAATCTAAAAACAGTGTGTTTTTCAACGAGTTCACAAAGTGCTTAGTTTGGTTAATAATGGTGTCGTGACTATATAAAATAATTGTTCTTCTTGGGGTTGGTTTGACAATTTTTATAATGTCTTTGACAGTATACATTCTGTTTTGTTTTGTTGTATCATGATGAATTTTAGTGTTCGCAACCATCATGTGATTGGGTTCTAAATAGGTCATGTATCGGTTGAACATGGCACGTTGGATATAAAGAGTAAGAACCCGTTTTCTTGTGCTTACCGTTATTAATCGTTCTTCGATGTCGATGGTTTTTATGGTTCCTTTAATCATTAGCATAATGTCACCTGTTCTTTGTTTGATTGAGTGCGGCTTTGATGTTTTTAATGGTTTGTTTTGGGATGGAGAGTTCTAAAAAGGCATCTTCACTTGCGTGTTGCATTGCCGAGATGGTTTTAAAGTGATTAAGCAGTTTCTTTTTGGTAATCTCTCCAACTCCCTCAATGTTATCTAAAATGGTAGCGTACATGCCTTTTGCACGCAGTGATTTATGGTAGTTAATCGCAAAGCGATGGGCTTCTTCTTGGATATAACTAAGGAGTTTAAAGACTTTGCTTCTTGGGTCTAATTCAAGTTCATTGTCATTCATATCAATGAGGTGATGGGTTTTATGGTCTTGGGATTTTACCATACCAGCAACAGGTATGGTTAAATCTAAGCCACGTAAAATGGTTTTTGCGGCATTGAGTTGATGGATGCCACCATCAACTAAAATCAGGTCTGGTTTTGGTTGGTCTTCGACTAACATACGGTAATACCGACGGTATAACACTTCTTCCATTTGTTCGGTATCCCCTGATTGCACTTTATCCGTGTTCAGTTTGTATTTACGGTAATCGCGTTTTGATGGGGTAGCGTTTTTAAAGACTACCATACTACTGACAGGATATGACCCAAATAAATGTGAGTTATCAAATGCTTCAATATGGTAAGGTGTGGGTATATCTAAGAGTTCAGCTAAGCTGTCTAAAGCCCCAAACGTTTTTTCGTTTTGGGTTTCGATGTGTTTGGTTTCAGTTTCTAAGTTTTGTTTGGCGTTTAGTAAGGCGAGATCAAGTAGTTTTTTCTTTTCTCCGCGTTTCGGGGTTTTTAGTGTGGTTTTAAATAGATTGGGTAAGTAATCGAGTTCATCTGCTTGATTGGTATAGATTTCTTTGGGGATTGGGTACGTTTCATAAAACTGGATTAAGTAATCGCGAACACTTTTAAATGGGTCGATATAATAAGGCATAAGTCGATGTTCTCTTGCGGCTATTTTACCGTTTCTAACAAAGAATATTTCTAGCGCAACGTGATTGTCGTCATACGCAATAGCTATCATATCGCGGTCGGTTAAGTCAGTTAAGTTTACCGATTGTTTTTTGGTAGTGGTTTTGATGGCATCAATTGTGTCTTTATATTCTTTGGCGCGTTCAAATTCTAGCGCGTTGCTTGCGTCTTGCATTTTTGTTTCTAAATCTTTAATAACGGGGTTTATATTGCCTTTTAAAAATTGAGTGATGTCACGTCTAATGGTATTGTAAGTCGTTTTTTCTACGGTTTTAATACAAGGGGCTAAACATTGTCCTAAATAATAATATAAACAGGGTTCATTAGGCAGTTTATAGCATTTTCTTAGGGGATAAAGTTTATTGAGTAAGTTGACTGTGTCTCGTGCGGCTTTGGCATTTGGGTAGGGGCCAAAGAGGTCTTTGTTGGTTTTGTTTAAGGTGCGTGATACGATTAGTTTGGGGTGGCGTTCTTTGGTGATTTCTATATATGGGTAACTTTTATCATCAGTAAGTAAAATGTTATATCTTGGTTGATATTTTTTGATTAAGTCGATTTCTAAGATGAGGGCTTCAAGTTCGGTGTTGGTGATGATGTACTCAAAGTCATCAATATGAGAAATCATTTTGGTTGTCTTATGGTCATGAGAGCCAGTAAAATAGGTTGTTAAGCGATTTTTGAGGTTTTTTGCTTTACCAACGTAAATGATGTTTCCATAGGCATCTTTCATTTGGTACGAGCCAGGTTTTTTTGGGACGAGTTGGAGTTTATCTCTTATCATACGTTGCACCTCTTTTCACATTTTATTATAGCATATTTTAAATGAATTTAAGAAATTAAAAAAGATGCCACCAAATGGAAGGTGGCATCGTTTATGTTTTTATTTGTCGTCGTTGTTTAAAACTTTTTTAAGTCCTGATTCGATACGGTTTCCACGTTCTAATGATTCATCGTATTTAAAGATGAGTTTTGGCATTTTGCGTAAGTTTACAGCGCGTGCTAGTTGCGATCGTATGAATGGATTAGAACGTTTTAGCGCTTGTTCTGTAAGGTCTTTTTTGTCTTTATTTAAGACGGTGTAATAGATGGTTAAGTATGATAAATCTTTGGTGAGTCTAACATCGGTTAAGGTAATGAATCCGACATTAGGGTCTTTTACATCTTCGCGTAAGATTTTGGTTAAGGCGCGTAAGATGGTTGATTCTAATCTGTCGATGTTTGGCATTATCTTTCAATCTCCTTCATCGTTGAGGCTTCAATGATGTCGCCTACTTTGATGTCGTTGAACTTGTCAATCATGATACCACATTCGAAGCCTTGTCTAACTTCTTTTACATCGTCTTTAAAGCGTTTTAAGCTTGCAAGTTCACCTTCGTAAACAACCACGCCATCACGTAAAACGCGGACTAAAGCATCTCGTTTGATGAAGCCGTCGGTTACATAGCAACCAGCAATGGTTCCAACTTTAGATATTTTGAAGGTGTCACGAACCTCTGCTTGTCCTGTGACAACTTCTTTGTATTCTGGGTCTAATAATCCTTTAAGGGCGAGTTCAATATCTTCTATGGCTTTATAGATGATATTGTAAAGCCGGATATCGACACCTTTTGCTTGCGCTGTTTCTCTAACAGCGGCATTCGGTCTTACGTTAAATCCGATAATAACGCCACCACTTGCGAGTGCTAAGGTAACATCCGTTTCTGTAATGGTTCCTACACTGGCACGGATAACGTCGATTTTTGCGCCTTCTACATCAATGGCTTCAAGGGATGATTTCACGGCTTCAATTGATCCGTGGGTATCGCCTTTAACAATGATATTGAGTTGTTTAATATCGCCTTCTTGGGCGTTTGCGAACATTTCATCTAAGGTCATACCTGTGGTCGTTGTGCGGCTTTCGCGTTTGGTTCTATGGGTGCGTTGTTCACTGATGGTACGTGCTTCTTTTTCATCGGTGAAAACCATGAAGCTATCTCCTGCTTGAGGCACTTCGCTAAGTCCTGTGATGGCAACAGCCATGGATGGTTTGGCGATGGTTAAGTCTTGACCTAAGTCGTTTTGCATGGTTCTTACGCGTCCGTGGGTGTTTCCAACTACTAAGATATCGCCAATACTAAGGGTTCCGTTTTGAACGAGTAGGGTGGCGATTGGACCGCGTTGTTTATCGAGTTCTGATTCGATGACGGTACCTGATGCAAA
>CAZXSS010000082.1:0-4482 GCA_964643385.1 uncultured Candidatus Izemoplasmatales bacterium | reverse complement strand
CAGCAGGTTCTTTGCTGACGGCTTGGTGATAGTTTGGATCAAACGGTTCGTTTTCTGGGTTTAATACTTCTAACCCTTCTTGTGTCAATGCTTCCATTAAATCTCTGCGGATCATATCAAAGCCTTTTGCATGGGCTTTAAGTTTTCCGTCTTCCATTTCATTCATAAGACCGAGTTCAAAGTTATCAAGCGGGGTTAATAATTTTTTCACGAGGTCTAAATTTGCGTATTTACGATCTCGTATCCGCTCTTCATTAATACGGCGTTTGAAGTTTTGAAGTTCTGCTTGGTTTCTTAGTAAGCGGTCATTGAGCGTTTTAACTTCGGCTTCTAAAACCGCAACTTGATCAACGGACGCTTCGGTTGTTTCTTCAGTAACTTCTTCTGTTGTTTCTTGTACAGTGTCTTCATTTGTTTGGTTTTTCTTAGTCAAGAAAACACACCTACTTTCTATACAGTTTCGACATATGTGCGGCGATGTATTTAAGAAGGGGAATCACTTTCTGATACTCCATTCTTGTAGGTCCGACGACCGCAATACGACCTTTTTCACCTTCGCGTGCTTCATAAGGAACCATAATGACAGAACAATCTTGCATCGCATGCACTTCATTGTCATGCCCGATTCGGACAGTTAGCCCGTTCGATTCAGAATGGCCAATCAATTTTAAGATGTCATTTTGTTCAAAGAAGTTCATTAACTCTCGTACCCGTTTCACATCGCTAAATTCAGGTTGATAAAGCATATTGCTTTGGCCTGATAAATAGTACTTACTTTGGGTGAACTTCGTAAATGCATCTAAAAACGCATCGATGATTTTCTCGTTGTAATCAAGTAAATCTTTAATTTTTTGATGATTGATTTCATAGTGAATCTTTTCGCTCACTTGAGATATCGGTACATCATATAGTATTTCATTAAAGATTTCGATAACGCGTGATAATTGTTCGCTGTTGGTTCCGCTTGGTAAGGTAATGTTTTTGCTTTCCACATGCCCTAAATTGGTTATCACGAGTAAGACAGCTTGTCTGTCATAAATCGGAATTAACTCAATTTTTTTAACCCGCGAATTACGCGCAGATGGGCCTAGTGCGATGGTGGTGTAATTTGTTAACTGGCTTAAAAGATTCATGGCTTCTCTAATGGCTTCATCGCGTTCTAAGTCACCAGATTCTTTAAACAGCGTATCGATAACGGATAAGTCAATATCGATGCTGTCATCATTAGGATCAAGTAACTCTTCGACATAGTAATGATAGCCTTTCTCAGAAGGAACACGGCCACTTGATGAATGTGTTTTTTCTAAAAAGCCGGCCTCTTCTAAATCTGCCATGTCATTTCTTATGGTCGCAGATGATACGTCAATGAGTTTAGATAAGGTGCGGGATCCAACAGGGTCTGCACTTTTGATAAACTCTTCGACGATGAGTTTTAATATGGTTTTTTGCCTTTCAGTTAACATTGTATCACCTCATTAGCACTCGCAATTCTCCATTGCTAAACGTATTATAAACGATATAAGTAGCACTGTCAAGTCATGAGTGCTAAAAATCTAAATTCATTAAAAAATCCGCTTATTTAGCGGATCTTATAAACGGATTATAGACTTTTTCATGGGCGATGGTCGTGAATGTGCCATGCCCTGGATAGACCACTGTATTATCATCAAACATCTTATATAATGCCATAATTGTCTTGTCAATAGTGTATTGATCACCGGTTGGTAAATCGGTTCTTCCAATCCCTTCTTTAAAGAGACAATCACCGCTAAATAACATGCCATCATAATAAAAACTGACGCTACCTCTTGTATGACCTGGGGTATCGATGACTTTAATTGGTTTATTATCTAATAAAAGATGCGTGTTTTGGTCAAAGGTTTTAATGCGGTGTTTACTTTTAACTTTAAAGGCGTCTTTCATTGAACTTGATAAGTTTAAGTTTGGATCAAAAAGAAAATCGCGTTCATTTTCATGAATATAAATCGGTGCTGTAAATGCTTCTAGTAAATCATTGAGCCCGCTAATATGATCGTAATGACCATGCGTTAATAACACACTATCTAATGTTAAGCCTTTATCTTTTAAATACGATTTCATCGTACCATAATTTGACCCTGGATCAATAATGAACGCGCGGGTATCATTATGTAAAATATAACAGTTTTCAGAAAATTGATTGATAATCGCTTTAAGCATGATGTTTCACCAGTGCATAAGCACCATAAAGTGCGGCTTTATTTCCTAAACGGGCATTGATGAATTCAGTATTTAATACTGGTTTAAAGGCCAAATGTTTATAGTGCGCCGCGATTTTTTCTGTGAAAAAATCTCCAGCAGCACTAATACCGCCGCCAATAACAAAGACCTCAGGATTGGTAATCACACTGACGGCTGATGCCGCTTTGGCAAGACCTAAAGCCATTTCATCGACAACTTTAAGTGCGAGCGCATCTCCTTCTTTTGCTAAATCAACGACTTGTTTGGCACTGATGCGCGTTGAGGTTATTTTTGAATCAAAGGATTCATGTTTAAGAAAATATTTCACTAAGTTCTTTAACCCTTTGGCACTTGCTAGGGTTTCAACACAACCTTTACGGCCGCATCCACAGGTAAAGTTATATTTATGATCAACCGTAATATGCCCAACTTCACCACCTGCACCATCAGCCCCAGAGACGATACTACCATTATGAATGACGCCCCCACCAATACCGGTACCAAGCGTAAATAACACCATATCTTTATATGACGCGCCTGCGCCATATAAGGCTTCACCAAAAGAGGCGATATTCGCATCGTTTTCTAAGACAACAAATAGATCCTCATTAAAAAACTGTGAAAAGACCTCTTTCACATTCACGGTTCCCCAGCCAAGATTAACTGCCCCGTAAACCGTATCATCAATAACAGGACCAGGCAAGCCAAAACCAACCCCAACAATCTCGTTGATAGGTTCGCTTTGATGTTTAATGGTATCAGCGATTTCTTCTAAAAACGCTTCAGGGGATTTTGATTTGGGCGTGCGTTTTTTAAATGATCGTAATAACTTACCATCATAGGTAAACACACCGTATTTAATACTACTTCCGCCGACATCGACGGCGTAAATATATCGTTTCACGTTGGCCCTCCATTCCAAAAAAACTTCACGAATGAAGTTTTTTTATTTTTTCTCTTTATGGATGGTTTGTTTGTTGCAATTTTTACAGAATTTTTTTACTTCCATACGCCCAGGCGTATTCTTTTTATTTTTCGTGTACGTATAGTTCTCATGACCACACTCTGTACACTTTAAAACAAACTGTACTCTCATGTTTTTTCCTCCTCACAAATACTACAATATAATACTATCTTATCTAAAAAAAATCAAGTGTTAGCATCAATATTTAACCGATTTATTGTATAATGAGAACAGGTGATAATATGATTACACGATCAAATACAAGAAAAGTCATGATTAAAGACCTACAAATTGGTGGACAAAATAAAATTGTCCTCCAAACCATGGCGATTCATAAAACAGAACATATAGATAAAGTCATTAACGAGATTAATACCTACGCCACCCACGGCGCAGAACTCGTGAGACTTGCCATATTAGATGAAGCAGATGCAGACGCGATTAAAACCATTAAAGCACGCACTAGCGTGCTGCTTGTGGCTGACATCCACTTTGATTACCGTCTTGCCTTAAAAGCCATTGAAAACGGAATAGACAAGATTAGAATTAACCCAGGTAACATCGGTAGCGTTGGCTACACCAAACGTGTCGTTGAAGCATGTAAAGCAAAAGGCATTCCGATTCGTATTGGGGTTAATGCCGGAAGTTTAGAAAAGAACTTACTTGTTACGCATGGTAGAACGGCTGAAGCGATGGTTGAAAGTGCCAAGCGCCATATCGACATCTTAGAATCTTTAGATTTTTACGATATTATTTTAAGTCTTAAGGCCAGTGATGTCCAACTCGCAATTGATGCGTACAAGCTCGCCGCTGAAACGTTCCCGTATCCCCTTCATATCGGCATTACCGAAGCAGGACCTGTCAAACAAGGAACGATCAAAAGCGTTGCTGGACTTGCCCCGCTTATTGAACAAGGCATTGGGGATACCAT
Source organism: uncultured Candidatus Izemoplasmatales bacterium (assembly GCA_964643385.1). Classification (GTDB taxonomy): domain Bacteria; phylum Bacillota_I; class Bacilli_A; order Izemoplasmatales; family Izemoplasmataceae; genus SLQR01. The sequence continues at coordinate 367 of CAZXSS010000082.1, read as the reverse complement.
TAGAATCAGTTTAAGCGGACCAAGAGTTGAAGAACTACGCGTCGCAAAAACGCTCCTTGCAAGTTTTGGGTTATACAATGAAGCGAACCTTATAAGTTGCCCTACCTGCGGACGCTTAAGTTATGATATGATGCCACTGCTTGCAAAAGTTGATGATTATTTAAACACCCATAACATTAAAAAAACCGTCGCTGTCATGGGATGTGCAGTCAACGGTCCAGGTGAAGCTAAAGATGCTGATATCGGTATTGCTGGTGGTAAAAAAGAAGGGCTCATATTTGTGAAAGGCAAAGTAAAACGTAAAGTAAAACAAGAAGACTTATTTGATGCCTTTATAGAAGAAATCAATAAATTAGACGCTTAGAAA
>CAZXSS010000081.1:0-4530 GCA_964643385.1 uncultured Candidatus Izemoplasmatales bacterium | reverse complement strand
TTTTTATCATATCAATGCGTTCATCTTTATCAAATAAGGTTTTTTTCATTGGGTTGACAGAGACTAAAATAATAAGTTTATCAAAAACTTTAAGGGCACGTGTAATAATATCCATGTGTCCATATGTAATCGGATCAAACGATCCTGGGTAAAGACCTACTTTCATGGTATCACTCCGTTTCATAAAATGTAATCGTGGTAATGCCAACATTACGTTGTTTAGTTATAGTAATGCCTTTGGGCAAGGTTATAGTTTCATCTTTATGCGTTAATGATACCATTAAACCATGCGGATGTAAAAGGGCATTTTCTACAGTTTTAGCAAGCGCATGATTAACGAGACCTTGATTATAGGGTGGGTCAATGAGAATTAGGTCAAATGGCATCGTTTGCGTTGTCAAGAATGTTTGGGCATCTTGATAGAAAACACTGACGTGGTCGTGGACATTAAGCATGTCGATGTTTTGTTTTAAAATGACCACCGCTGAATGGTCTTGTTCAACAAACGTTACATGCCCGCCATAACGGCTTAATGCTTCTAATCCTAAGGCACCAGACCCAGCGAATAAATCAAGCGTTTGAGACATGTGTTGTGAGGGAGAAATCATGTTGAACATGGTTTCTTTGACGCGGTCTTTCGTGCTTCTTGTTTTGTCTGAAAGGACTTCGTGTAGTTTTCTTCGTTTGTAATCACCAGCGATAATACGCATAAACTAACCTCCTAAAAGAAAGTGGGCGTTTCGCCCACTTTGTTATTGATAGGTAATTTTTTCGACAGTGTCTTTGTCTAAAGATTCGACAAGTAGGGTAATAAGCTTAACTAAATTATCATAATCGTCTTGATGGACGATTGATGTGTGTGAATGAAGATAACGAACCGGCAAGCAAAGTGCGATTGATGGAACACCTGAACGGGTTAAATGAATTTTTCCACCATCAGTCCCACCACGTTTAAGGTAGGTTAATTGGTAATCGATATTATTATCGTCTGCGAGTTTAATGACATAATCTCTTAGTCCTTTATGTCCGACCATTGATGAATCCGAAATCATGATACCTACACCTTCACCTAAAACCGTATCTTTACTGCCTTTAGGGAAATCATAAGCGATGGTTGTATCAACAGCTATTCCGATATCTGGGTTGACTTTATAGGCGCTTGTTGTTGCGCCTCTTAATCCAACTTCTTCTTGGACAGTTCCGACACCATAAAAACGGTTAGGATGATTTTTGTCTTTTAAGTTGTAGAGGGTTTCGATGGCTGCAGCGCATCCAACACGGTTATCCCATGCTTTTCCTAATAAATACTTTTCGTTATTTAATGGCATTGTTTCGATATACGGTGTAATCATGTCACCCAAACGAATACCTAAGTTTTCTGCTTCTTCTTTGTCTTTAACCCCAAGGTCTAAATACATGTCATCAATATCGACAGGTTTTTTACGTTCTTCTGGAGTTAAAATATGTGGTGCTTTCGCGCCAATGATTCCACGAACGTGTTTTCCATCATTTGTGGTAATAACCATTTGTTGGGCAAGTAATACTTGACTCCACCAACCACCAGCAGGGATAAATTTTACATATCCTTCATCGGTGATTTTTGTAACAATAAATCCAACCTCATCCATGTGGCCAGCGACCATAATACGCGGTCCGTCTTCTTGACCAATTTTTTCTGCGATGATGCTACCTAAGTTATCAAAACTTAATGTTGCATGGTTTTTCATTTTTTCTTCCATGTATTTACGAACTTCGGTTTCGTTCCCAGGAATTCCGTTTAACATAGACATTTCTTTTAATATTTTACTCATGAAATCCTCCTATATTCTGTTTATTCTATTGATTTATTTCTTAGTTGATCAATGCCCATAATAACCATAAATAGTCCATAGACAGTGATGGTGATAAATAGTAACCATTCAATAATATCATTTAAGTTTGGACCGTTAAAGAAAATAAAAGCGCCTAACGTTAAAATAATGATATAAAGAATGAATGTTAAGAATGAACTGCGTAATTTAAGTAACTGTAAGATAAGCAGATATACAAATCCACGTAAATACAGTACGATACCAATAGTTTGCGTCATGGTTAATTGGTTTAATACAAGTAAGATTGCTAATGTTACCACAATAATGACTTCTGCGGTTAATATCATTAAGGCATTGCGATCATTATATTGATTTTTATGTTTTCCAAATCGCAAGACAGAAATAAGGATAATAATCGCCCCGACAACAATATTAGCGGCGTCGCTAAACCATGGATAGGCAAACATACCTAAAATGGCAAAAATAATAAGTAGTGATCCGATGACAATGTTAATAATTCCGTTATTAAACAAATATTTTTTCATGTCATACTCCCTTCTTTATTATTCTAACATATCTTTGATTGATTGATTTTGTGATTCTAACTTGTCGATTTGATTATTAATGACGTGGTTGAATGCATCAAAGAAATGTCTAATTTCTTTTGGTTTTAATCCTTTGAGCAATTCTTCTTCACATGATGCTTCTATTGATTTCACATCTTCACAAACGGAGACGCTTTTCTCGGTTAAATAAACGTGTACAAGCCGGCGGTCTTCTTTATCGACTTTGCGTTCAATATACCCACTTTTTTCAAGGCGTGTTAAAACACCTGATAATGTTGCTTTATCGGTATCCAAATAAATGAGGATTTCTTTGGCAGTGACCCCTGGGTGTTCATTGATAATTTTCAAGACTTGATACTGTGCATAGGTAATATTGTAGCGTTCTAAGATACTTGTCATAAGGCGTTTATGTAAGAGCGCGCCCTTGTGCATCATTTTACAAATTTCTTGTTGCATGTTTTCACCTGCTTTTCTTAGGTAGTATACAAATTATTATATAGTGAAACAGATAAAAAAGCAAAAAAAAGGTGCTAAAAAAGCACCTTAACTAACGATTTGATCTCTTTCTTTGTCTGGATCTTCTTTTCTTGGAACCGGCATATCTTTTGGTTGGTCATGGGTTTCATCACGTGGGGCTTCCATTTGTTTTCTACGGCGGTAAAGATTATACCCGCCATACGCATCAACACCAAGGTAAACTGATGCTCCAATGGTTAAGATTAGCATTAAAATAATCAGTTGTTCTACGGTGTATCCTTGTACAATAATTAGTGTCCCAATGATTAAAGTTGCGATATGGAAGAAATAGGTAGGGTGATCGCCTTTTTCATTCCCATCAGAGATTCCGTAAAAGTGAACCATACCACGCAAGATTAACACACCACCGAGCATGTACCCGAAGATTGCGCCTAGTGGTTCATCGTTAACGAACATGTTTCCAATAAAAATAAGTGCAACAATAAGGTTCACGAAAATCTCAAATATATTAATGGTTTTGATGAGATCACTACGTTGGGTCTTAATAAATGGTACGAGTCGCATAATTGCATATCCAGCGATAAGTAAACCAACAAACGCTTCAACGACGCTTTCAACGTCCATCACGGTTAAGATAATGGCAAGTGTAATCAGTAAGATAGCACCAATAAATTTAAATACCCAGTTATACACGGTAAGACTAGTTTTTAATTTTCCCATAATGTGTTGCCCTCCTTTATTTCTTATCTTTATAATAAAACGAATGCGTCTAAATAGCAAGCAAAACGTCTAAAATAAGGCATAAGAAAAACCTAAGACATGGAAAATCACTCAATTGCAGAACCGAGTTCTACTATGGGGGTAGCCTCTTGCATTAACCGTTAGGATTCCCTATGAAATCTAGGGCGTTCACACGGGTTAAGCCTTGGCTCCTTATGTAATGAGTTGGGGTCGCACATGAGTGATTTTCAACATCTTAGGTTAATTTAATTATATAAGAATTGGCTCGATATGTCAATAAGAACGCCGATGTTATCGGCTTATTAAAGGGCTTTTTAGGATTATTATAAAATGAATTTTATAATGATTTGATATAAGGTTTTACTAAGAACGTCCGCCTAGCAATGGTTTTAAGCGATGTAAGTTTTTCATTGAATCGCTGCTATTTTATAGCATTCTATGGGGTAAATGGTCTATTGACCAAATATGAAGTAAAGTGAAAATATTAAAAAAAGCAGTGTTAGCTGCTTATTTTAATAATTCGTCAACAAGTTCTGCTTTTTTAAGTGAAGAATATCCTGTGATGTCGCGGTCTTTACATAAATCTCTTAATTCAGCAACTGTCATCTCTTCTAGTTGTTCTTTTGTAAATGATTCAGCAGATTCTTCTTTTTTAAGTGCTTCTTTTTGTGGTTTAATGTTTCCCTCTAATGCACTTTGTGCAGTTTTAACGATTTCAGCGAATCCTTTGTCATCATTAATTGCAATATCGGCTAACATTTTACGGTTAATTTCAACACCAGCAAGGCTTAATCCGTTGATTAAACGAGAATATGACATTCCATTCATACGGGCTGCAGCGTTGATACGTGTGATCCATAATTTACGGAAATTGCTTTTACGTTTTTTACGATCACGGTATGCGTATTGCATTGATTTCATTACTTGTTCATTTG
>CAZXSS010000080.1:0-4785 GCA_964643385.1 uncultured Candidatus Izemoplasmatales bacterium | reverse complement strand
ACACACAAAGACTGTTTAGGATTTACTCCTTGTGATAATGTCGATGTTACCCATAAAGATTATTTAGATATTTTGACATCGCTTAGAAAACTACCAGATGTCAAAAAAGTCTTTGTCCGTTCAGGTATTCGGTATGATTACTTAATGTATGATAAGGATGATACATTTTTCCATGAACTCGTTAAACATCACATATCGGGCCAATTAAAAATTGCCCCTGAACATGTTGATGATACAGTATTAAAACATATGGGAAAACCATCTGCTACATTATATAATACGTTTGTCGATAAATATTATAGATTGAATAAACAATACAATAAAAAACAATTTTTAGTTCCCTATCTCATGTCTTCTCATCCAGGTAGTACATTGAATAGCGCGATAAAATTGGCAGAATACTTACATAAAACAAATCAACACCCTAAACAAGTTCAAGACTTTTATCCAACACCAGGAACCGCATCAACATGTATGTATTATACGGGGATTGATCCATTCACTAATGAGCCAGTATATGTGCCTAAGGCTAAAACAGAAAAAGCGATGCAACGCGCGCTCATACAGTACCGGTTACCAAAAAATTATCACCTTGTCAAAGCGGCACTGATTCAAGCAAATCGTACTGATTTAATTGGATACAACAACAGATGCTTAATTAAACCAATATCACCTAGATAATAAACATCGTATTATCAAACAATGACTGTACCTCAAATATTGGACGTAGACAATTCCAATGATAAAGGTGCAGTTTTTATGTTACAGCAACAACTACCATTTTTTTGTTTGTATGCAGACTTATTGTCTGTTGATTATAAATTAATTTATATTATAATGTATTTTGGAATTGAGGTGTCGCAATGAAGAAAAATATTATACTTATAATTGCCATGATAATGACAATAATTACGTTATCACCAAAAGTTGAATTGGTTGCTACAAGCGAAGAAGATTACCCACAAATTGTGTATTTAGATTTAGCTGGGTGTGAAGTATGTAAAGAAGTTAAAGATTATGGTGTATTAACCGGTCTAGAATCACAAGGCGTTAATGTGATTATCTATGATGTTATGGAAGATCCACTGATGGCTGATAAGTATGCTGACATATATAATGTAGAAGGCGGAAAGGCTGCACCAATAATTTTTGCTGGAGATACCTATTACCGAGGTGCTGATGACATTATCGATGCATATGAAAGTGGTGATATCTATGCTCGTGCTCATGATGAGCTAAGAGATTTAAGTAACTATCAAGCTGATGATTATACATTTATTGGCGGGTTATTACTCGTTATATTTGCTGGACTCTTAGATGGTATTAATCCTTGTGCTATAGCCATGTTATTGGTGTTTATTTCGATTATGGGACTTGCAAAAAGTAAACGCGTTTCATTCGTTGTTAGTTTCACGTATATAGGATCAATTTTTATAACATACTTAGCCATAGGATTCGGGTTTTTGACACTGCTTGGGTTATCTAGACAAGTGTTTAATAATATTTCTTACATCTTATACGGATTTTTTGCCATACTAACTGCATTGTTATTCATTTTTACATTTTATGATTTTTTTGTTACTAGAAATCAGGAATATGGCAAAGTCAAAAACCAACTACCTAAGGTTATAAAAAAGTTTAATGAGAAAGTTATTATTAAATTTTCTACATTATTAGAAAACAAACAAGAGAGTAAAGGACGTTGGTTTTGGATTATTGTTATACCTGCAATAATTGGAGTTATTATTGGAATCACCGAGGCTGCTTGTACTGGACAAATATACATAGCGGTATTGGCATCAATTGAAGCCAATAGTACAAGAGGCTACCTTGAGAGTACAGAAATATTTTATATTTTTGTGTTTAATTTAATGTTTATAACGCCACTTATTATTATTGCAATTGTATCAACAAAAACAAAAAGTATTATGGCAGTTTCTAATTTTGTTAGGGGCAAATTGCATATCACGAAACTAATTACTGCTATTTTCTTTTTGTCGATGAGTATTTATTTTTTCTATTATTTAATAACATTATAGTTTTATAAGAGATTAATTAAATTTGTAATACAAAAAACATTGACATAATACAAGTGCTTTACTATAATAATATTGGAAAAAAAACCTAAGGAGATGAAACAGATGAAAAGAATTTTAACAGTTTTAGCATTATTTTTATTTTCAGCAACATTATTGGCTTGTGGCGATGATCAGTCTCAAGATGTTAACACAGATTCAGTAGAGGTACCTGAAACATTAGAGATGGCTGATGTTGATGAGTATTTATTTAATCCTGATTGGCAATTCGTTGATGTAAGAGACTTTGACGATCAGATGGCTGATGGATGGATTAGAGGATTTGAAATTATTCCATTTTTCCAGTATCTAGAATATACTGATGTTTTAGTTAGAACAGATGGATGGGATTATGATGGTACGCAGCTTTTAGATGAAGGTGCATTAAGAGCGTTGTTTGATGAAGACAAAGTTATTGTTCTAATGTGTGCTGGAGGAACAAGAGCTGGTTTTGTAAAAGATGCTTTAAATGATTTAGGATATGAAAATGTCTTTAATGTTGGTGGATTAAGCAGTTACGAGGGAGATAACCGAGTATTTGGCGATGGCGATTATACTATTGATTTGCCTCATCCAGCAATGATAGAAGATTTACCTGAAGATATTAATATGTCTGACGAATCAATCGATTATTATGCAATGCGTGATGATGTACAATTTATTGATTTAAGAAACTTTAGTGATACATTGAGTTTAGGATGGCACAGTGAGTCAACAATTATTCCTTTCTTTGAATACTTAGAAACGGAAGAGATTTTAGTACGTAGTGAAACGGATCCTTGGGAGTTTAATCCTGAAGATATCAAAGATGAAGACGTTCTAAGAAATATTTTTGATGAGGACATGAACATTATTATGTTCTGTGCTGCTGGAACACGTGCCGAATATGTTAAAGACGCATTAGAGCACTTAGGATATGAGAATGTATGGAATGCAGGCGCATATGGAGATTATACTGGTACGAGCTTAATTGATCCACAAGGCGTTTGTGATGAAGAAGACAATACCGATGATAGTGGTTGTGAGTAATATGAAAAAGTTTTTAACATTATTATTATTTTCAGTTTTTTCACTAGCGCTAACAGCGTGCCAAGAGAGTGATGACACAAACGATTCCAATGATAGTGATTTAAATACAACAAATTTAACCGTTCTTCAATTCCCACACTTAGATGGACATGGACATGAAGGCGATAGAGATATGCCAGTATTATTTGAGTATGAAATGCGTGATTATGTTAAATACCAAGTCGCATTTGTTGCATGTACGTGTCGTGCGCCTAAAGATAACTTTTGGAGTGTAGCGTATTTTGATCTTGATAAAACAACTGGTGAAGTATTATACTTATCATTTGATCAAGATAGTTCAGGACATTACAATGCTGGTGTGTGGGGCGATAGTGACCCAATCCCTGAAACTGGGATGACATATGAAGGGAACTTTAAAGAAGATTTCATTCCATGGATTGTTGGCCAAAACTTAGATGATTTAACTGGCATTAACATCTTCTATGATGATACACCGAGTGTCTATGAAGATTATGCAAATGATAAGGTTATTGGAGAAGATGATATGATTGATGCATATGCAGGTAGTAGTGTATCTACAAACAATATCATCCGTGTAACAAAAACATTACTTGAGTATCACCAAGAAAAATACGTAGACTAGTATATACGTGAGTAAAAAAGTGTTGAAATATTTTCTAATTTGTTTCTTTGTTGTAGCGCTTGCTGGATGTCATAAAGAGCCCGAGCCCGAAGCAAAATCATATGATAAATTCAATCATATCGACCATTGGAATGACTTGGAAGATATTGGCAGTGATTTCACAATTATATACTACTATTCACCATTTTGTGAAGTTTGTATAAGTTTAGAAGATGAAGTTACTGGATACTTACAAGAACTAGAAGACGACTATACAATATACCTTATTGATGATGGGATGATTTACGAACAAGGAGAACCACCATTTACCACACGAGGTGTACCGGCAGTGTTCATTTATGATAATGGCACGTTTCAAGAAATGATTAATGGTTCTACCCCAGTGGTTGAATACTTATCATCCTTAACAGAATAAATCAAGTCATAAGAGATTCTATAATAAAGAAAGCAAGATATTAGATTATTAATATCTTGCTTTTTATTATATACTCCTATATATTCGCATTTTATAATTAGATTATGAGATACATACAGGGTATAACGTACATAGGGGGCAAAACATGAACTATGTAGAAGTATTTATAAGAAGTCTAAGCACGCATAGAAAAGTATCCACGACATCAAAAATAAAGCCAAAAATCACTCAGCAAAAATATTGATCAGCGTCTTCGACAAACAAATTCAGTTGGTAGACTCGGTGGCGATGAATTTTTAGTCGTTCTCAATAATACCTTTGAAGCGGGATCCAAACGTGTTATTAAAGATATTATTGACTCAATTAAAGGCGATAAGATTATTGAAAAACATGACGTTAAGTTTTGTTAGGGTATTGTCTGTATGTCGAGCAAGATGGCAAACGAATCAGCACTTATAAATAAAACAATAACAAAAAATACACAACGTTTAAGGGGAATATTTATCCCGCAAATGGCGTTATTTTCGATAAGAATCAAGTTGCTTTAAGGGGGCTAGCAAAAGAAACCATTTGTCGATTCCAGAATTATAAACAAATTGGTCTTTTAGGATACCCTGATTATT
>CAZXSS010000079.1:0-4814 GCA_964643385.1 uncultured Candidatus Izemoplasmatales bacterium | reverse complement strand
ATTTGTCGATTCCAGAATTATAAACAAATTGGTCTTTTAGGATACCCTGATTATTTCTTCTTTGAATTTATTGTTCTATTTGTCGAATTAGAGGGGTATATAATGTTAATTATGCCTTGAACTTGGGACTATTATATCCAGTAACGAATTTAACAGTTTTTACTGTCTCTATAGGACTGGGAATTGTTATATCATTAAGCGCTGTATTAATTACTGAACGGAAAATATTATTACTTAATAAAAAAGAAACATTTTTATTAATCATATTTGCTATTTTAGATAGCTATGGTTACCGGCAATAAGAATGAATTTAGCAGTAAGTACATTTACAGCTTTAAGAGAAACAGTGCCTGGGGAACAAAGAAGCGAAAAGGCTTTAAAACATAAAACAATCAAGCAGCGATTCACGCGCTTGATTGTTTTTTTTGGGCTAAGCGTAAAAGTAAACAGCCAAGTATGATAAAGCTTGTTATTAATAAATAATTTATTACAGGTTCATTGAGAATGTTATCTAAGGGAACAATCCTTCTTATGCCATTCATTGATGCGTGAAATAAGACGGCTAATAAGATACTTTTGGTCATTGCATAAATATAAGTTATATAGAGGTTAAACATAATGAGTGCTAAGAAATAAGGAATGCCATCAATTACTAAATCGTATTTCATAAGCAATAACGGTACATGCCATAATGCAACGATGAAGCCAATAATTACTCCGGTTAAAAGCAAAGGAAATGTACGCATCATCTTGTCTTGTAAATAACCACGCCATCCTATTTCTTCTAGTCCTCCAACAATGATTGAATAAAGAAAGTAATAAAAAAATAAATACCAGGCATTTTTAAATATTAAAGGTTGCGATAAATATAGTGAGTAAGCAATAAATAAAATGGCACCAATAAATACTGGTGTGAATACGGCAAGTATCCAAAACTGTATTGGGTGTCTTAATCCAATAAAACGCGTGATATTTTCTTTAATAGAATAGCGTTTATCATGGATGAAGATATAGTATAGACCTAAAACCGAAGGAGGGGCACCTCCTAATGTAAAAAGTACAATACTTAAAGGGTGATAAAACGTGATAATATTGTTATCTAGTAAGGCGATGACTATACTCCATAAGATCCAAGTAATTGAGAGTGTTAGGATGATAAATGTTAAGATTTTTTTCATGTTGAACGCCTCATTTGTTTTTAGTTTATTATACTGAGATTTCTACGGCAATTCAACGCCCTTTTTTATAGTTTATAAAAAACCACTTGCATTTTTAAATAAAACCAATTAATATGAGTCATGTTAGATAAAAGAGACTCGTATTATATGATAAGGCATGCTAAAATTGAGATGAAATATAGGATAGTATTAGGGGATACTATAGAAGGAAGGTATTCATGAAAAAGACAGAAGAAAAAATATTAAGGGCAGCTACAAAATTATTCTCTGAAGATGGATATAATGGTGTTAGCACTAAGCGCATCGCAAAAGAAGCCGGTGTTAATGAAATAACCATATTCAGGAAGTTTAATACAAAAAGTGATTTGTTACAAGCTGTTATTCGCGATTTTGCCTATGAAGGTAATATTATTGAAAAAATCAAACAGGACTTAACAGGCAACATTAAAGAAGATTTATATATTTTTGCCGATGTTTATTATATGTTTTTAAAAAATAATATAAAAATGTATAAAATCCAAATTAAAGAGATGTCTGAAGATGGTGAAAAATTTACTAACTCGATTGATTATGTCAATTTTATGAAAACATATTTACAAAAAGAAGTTGTAAAAGGAACATTTAAAGGCGACCCCCAAATGCTAGCTTCTGGATTGGTTGCGATGATTATCGGTATTTTCACTTTTAAAGTGTATAATCCAGACATTTATCAAGATGTATCACATAAAGCAATTATGAAAAGGTTTGTAGATGATATTATCACATTATACTGTACCACCGAATAAACCGTGTGAAAGCGGTTTTTTTATTTTCAAAAAATACTTGATTTGCCAAAAATCAAATTGTATAATGCAAGTATGTGCATACATACATAATTCAAGAAAGGAGTTTGTTATGAAGAATAAAATAATTGACGCACAAACATTTGCATCTAAGATTCATGATGGCGCACGTATCATGGTCGGTGGATTTATGAATATTGGAACACCGACGGTATTAATTGATGCCATTTTAGAAACTGATGCCAAGGATTTAACGATTATTTGTAACGATGCAGGGCTTCCTGGTGTTGGGGTGGGAAAACTAATCGAAGCTGGAAAAGTAAAAACTTTGATTGCTTCTCATATTGGGTTAAACCCGATGGCAGGTCAACTTATGGGTAGTGAAGATCTTCAAGTTGACTTGGTTCCTCAAGGTACAATGGCAGAGCGCATTCGAGCTGGTGGTGTCGGACTTGGTGGCATTTTAACACCAACGGGTATTGGAACACTTGTTGAAGCGGATAAGGATGTAATCACTGTTGATGGAACACAATATCTACTGGAAAAACCAATGAAAGCTGATTTCGCACTGATACTTGGTCATGTTGTTGATTATCGTGGAAATACGGTATACAGCAAAACCACAAGAAACTTCAATCCACTTATGGCCATGGCTGCTGATACAGTTGTCGTTGAAGCAAGAACAATAGTTGATATTGGTGACATAGACCCAGATCACATTGTAACGCAGCATATTTTTATCGATTACATTGTAGGAGGGCAAAAGGCATGAATGCAAAAGAACGTATAGCAAAAAGAGTCGCAAAAGAATTACATGATGGCGATGTCGTGAATTTAGGGATTGGACTGCCAACACTGGTTTCAAACTTTATACCTGAAGGCATAGATATTACCCTTCAATCAGAAAACGGTATGCTAGGATTAGGTCCTAAACCGCTTGAAGGCGAAGAAGACTGGGACTTAACGAATGCTGGTGGGCAACCAGTTACGATGCATACAGGTGGGGCGTTTTTTGATAGTGCCACATCATTTGGTATTATCCGCGGTGGGCATGTAGATGCAACTATTTTAGGATCTTTGCAAGTTGATGAAGAAGGCAGTATTGCCAATTGGATTATCCCTGGGAAAATGGTTCCTGGTATGGGTGGTGCAATGGATTTACTTGTGGGTGCTAAAAAAGTTATTATCGCAATGATGCACACGGCAAAAGGCAAAAAGAAAATATTAAAAAAATGTACGTTACCATTTACTGCAGTAAAAGAAGTAGACATGATTGTTACTGAAATGGGTGTTATGCACATCACAGACGATGGTATTGTATTAACAGAAATTGCCCCAGATGTAACAATTGAAGAAATACAAGATGCAACAGAAGCAAAACTCATTATTAGTAGTCAAATAAAAACTATGGAAATCTAGGAGGAACTATGAAAAAATTATTTGATAAATTAACACGAGGTTCAGTTAAGTTAGTCGAAAAGTATTTACCTAATCCATTTATATTTGCGGTTTTATTAACATTTGTTGTTGTTTTAGCATCAATGCTGTTTACTAAAAACACCCCTATCGGTGTTGTTGAAGCCTGGTATGGCGGATTCTGGAACTTACTGGCATTCGCAATGCAAATGACGTTAGTTCTTGTTACAGGAACGATTTTAGCGAACGCACCTGCGTTCAAACGTTTATTAGAAAAGCTTGCTACATTACCTAAAAATAAATTTCAAGCGGTATTATACGTTAACATTATCGCATTACTTGCATCGTTCATTAACTGGGGATTTGGGTTAGTAATTGGTGCAATTTATGCGAAAGAAGTTGCCAAAAAAGTCAAAAATGTTGACTATCCATTATTAATTGCAGCGGCATATAGTGGATTCTTAATTTGGCATGCTGGTATGTCTGGGTCTATTCCACTTGTACTTGCATTAGGTGGAGAAACTGTCACTACTCAAACGGGTGGTGTGGTTACAGAAGCTATTTCGACTAATCTAACCATATTCTCAGCGCCTAACTTAATTATTATTGCTGTTATTATGCTTACATTACCGTTCTTACTGTCTTTCATGCATCCAAAAGATGAAGATGCAAAAATCGTCGATCCTAAATTATTAGAAGACGATCCAATTGAACCAATGAAAGATAAAAAAGATATGACACCGGCTGAAAAACTAGAAAATAGTAAAATTATCAATTATGTTCTAAGTGCTTTAGGGTTTATCTTTATCATTAAATATTTCATTGATTTCGGATTTAGCTTAAATCTTAATATTGTTAACTTTATTTTCTTATTTGTTGCAATCTTCTTACACGGAACACCGATTAATGTTGTTCGTGCCGTAAATAGTGCCGCAAAAAGTGTTGGTGGAATTGTGCTACAATTTCCATTCTATGCTGGTATTATGGGGATTATGGTTGCAAAAGATTCTGGCGGATTATCACTTGCTGGTGGAATCTCAGATTTCTTTGTTAATATTTCAAATGGAAGAACCTTCCCATTATTCTCATTCTTAAGTGCTGGTATAGTTAACTTCTTCGTACCTAGTGGTGGTGGGCAATGGGCAGTACAAGCTCCGATTATGATGCCTGCGGGTCAAGCACTTGGTGTTGATGCGGCAAAAACTGCCATGTCAATTGCTTGGGGAGATGCTTGGACAAACATGATTCAACCGTTCTGGGCATTGCCAGTCTTAGGTATTGCTAAATTAGGCGCAAGAAACATTATGGGATATTGTTTAGTTGTCTTACTATATTCTGGTGTTATCATCGGGCTCGGACTTCTATTCTTATTCTAAGCATTACAGGAGGTTTTTATGAATAAAGTATTTATTGTTAGCGCAAAAAGAACAGCGATTGG
>CAZXSS010000078.1:0-4824 GCA_964643385.1 uncultured Candidatus Izemoplasmatales bacterium | reverse complement strand
GTTTTGCGTTCTTTTTAAGCGTCGCAAAGGCTTTTAAGTAACTCGGACAAGAGAGGGGTTCATTTTCAAGTAAGCGCCTAGCGTAACAAGTTAAACAGTTATCTTTTAGATTGCATGATTGACACTTTTCATAGGTTTCGATTCTTTTAAGGGTAGCTGAAAGCTCATGAAAAACTTGAAGGAGAGGTTTATCTAAGACACTTAATATTGGTTTATACGCCATGGCGCATGCTTGCATGTAACCTTTATAATTTATAAAGTAAGCACTTTTTAGCGCAGCGCATGTGGCCGCTTTTGTGGTTGTATCCACGGGTTCTTTTGATGCTTTTTTTGCGAAAGCATCTGTAATGCGCGTGGAAAAATCAAGCAACTTGTTTGGTTGTAATCTGAGCACTTTATGATCAAAGTTACCTGTTCTTGTAGGTCCGATATATTCAGTAAATGATAACGGTAATCCCTTTGATTTAGCGTAGGTGATGATATTATCTAGGTCTTCATAAATCGGCGTTAGCGGAATGGTTCTTAAAACGGTATTGATGTTTGCATCCAGTAGCTGGTCGATGGTTTTATTGACATGATCAAACCCGGTTTTATGGCTAGTGATAAGTTCATAGGTATCATTGTTTGATCCATACAAGGTAATGGCGATATATTCAGGTGGTCTTTTAATAAACGCATCTAAGGCTTCTTGTGGTAAGGTAACACCATTTGAAAAAAGTGTAATTCTAACACCTAAATCATATAAATAATTATACAACTCAACAAAATCTTGTCGTGTAAAAATTTCGCCACCTGTAAGGAGGGCGAAAAGAAGTCCCGCTTCTTTAGCATCATCAAAAATGGATTTCCATGTTGCGGTATCTAAATCGGTACTTTTTTGACCCACGACATAACACATTTTACAGCGTAAATTACACTGTGCCGTCAGTTCAAATTCGCCTAAAATTGGAATATTGTGTTGTGCCGCTTTTTGGATTATATTACGTCTTAATTCATGATAGGTCATATCTCAACCATCCTAGCCGTACAAATTATATATGCACTATTATAGCACGGATTTTTTGGAAAATTAAAATCCATTACATATTTTATATTATGACTAAGGATAAGATGTGATAGAATACTAACTATAGGTGGTGAGATAATGAAGCCAACATCAGTAAAATCTTGGATGATAAAACAACATGCCTTTTTAAAAGGACCACTAGTCTTCTTGATTATACTTAGTGCGATATTAAGTGGAACAGCGATTATTTTTGCGTATTTTACAAAAGAAATCATTGATGCAGCCGCAGACAAAAATGAACTCATTTTTGTTCGGTATATTGTCTATATAATACTGTTAATTATTTTTCAAATTCTTGCGAGATTACTCTATCAATATATGTTAGCGTTTTATCAAACAAAAACAAAAAAAATTATTAAACAGTATCTTTATGAAGCATTACTAAGAAAAAAACTGGCACATATTGATCACTATCATTCTGGTGAGTTAATGAACTATTTAGACAGTGATGTGAGAAATCTAAGTGACGGATTGGTAGGGTTATTACCAAGACTTATCTTTTTGATTCTTAGGTTTATACTCGCGTTTATTTTTCTTTATATGCTTGCGCCATCGTTTGCGCTTTTGATGGGTGTTATTGGGATAGTTTTTGTCGGTGTGAGTATGGTGATAAGAAATGAGATTAAGAAACGCCATCATGCCATGCAAGATAGCGAAGCAAGGTTAAGAAGCTATATGCAAGAAGGCTTAGAACATTTAATGCTAATTAAATCTTTTCAAGCTGAAGATTATACGAAAACACGGTTATTAACCTATCAAGATGATTATGTTAATAAGACCATGCGTAAAAAGAAATTAACAATTTTTGCAGGAACCGGACTGAATACCTTTTTTACTTTCGGATATACACTCGCCATTATTTATGGGGCCTATCAAATTGGAATGGGAATCATTACACTGGGGTCACTTGTTGCGATTGTACAGTTAATCCAGTTTTTACAATCACCATTTTCTGAACTTAGTGCACTGTTACCACAATACTATGCGATGTTAGCTAGTGGTGAACGAATAAAAACGATGCTTGATTTAGAAGAAGAAACGGGAACTACACATATAATCAATACTTTTGACCAACTTGTGTTTGATTCAGTGACGTTTACTTACGGTGAAGCCAATATATTAGATGATTTTAATGTCACTATAAACAAAGGGGATGTCATTCATATTGTTGGCGATTCTGGTATAGGAAAAACAACGCTTTTTAAGCTGTTGCTGGGGGTTATTTACCCTAATCAAGGATCCATTACGGTTGTTACGGGTGATAATACAATCACTGTAAATGAACAAACCCGTGGATTATTTACATATGTTCCGCAAGGGTTAATGATATTATCAGGAACCATTAAGGAAAACATTATCTATAATCAAACCAATGTTACTGATGACATGGTTGAAGCCGCTGCTAAAGTGGCATGTATATATGACGATATCATGGCACTTGAAGCGGGATTTGAAACAGTCTTAAAAGAGCGTGGTAAGGGATTAAGCGAAGGACAATTGCAGCGACTCGCGATTGCCAGAGCAATTGTCAAAGATGCCCCGATATTATTATTAGATGAAATTACCTCAGCGTTAGATCAATCCACAGAACAACAAATTTTAGAAAATATAAAGTCACTAACACAGAAGACGTGCTTAATTATTTCTCATAGAACGATACATTCTGATATTGTAAACAAATCGATAAACATAAAAAAAACGAATCTCAAATGAGATTCGTTTATTCTTGATAGTAGTATCCAGACATATATTTATGGTCGCGTTTACGTACACGGGTTAAAACACTACCAATAATATTTGCGCCATTGGTTTTTAAATCTTTAACAACACCTTCAACAACGTCTTCATTGGTTTTTCTTGAGGCGATTACGATAATCGTACCATCTGAATATTTACTAATAATACTCGCATCAGTTACTGCGGTCATTGGTGGGCAGTCGATAATAATTTTATCGTATTTTTCGCGTAATGATTCGATGGTTTTTTCTAAGTGTTTACTCATAAGAAACTCGACGGGAAACGGAACTTTTTCACCTGCAGGTAATACATCTAAAAACTCAGTAGCAGGAATAATAAGATTGTCAATCGGTGTTTTATTTAAAACGATGGCCGTAAGTCCAGTTTGGTTAGAAATATTGAAAGCTCGGTGGATTTTAGGTTTTCGTAAATCCATATCGATAATCAATGTTTTGACATTGGCTTGACTATATACGGTTGCTAAATTTAATGACGTCAATGTTTTTCCTTCTTGGGGAAATGAACTGGTAAGATTGATAACTTTCATTTCTTTATCAATATTAGAAAATTCAATATTGGTGCGAAGTTTACGGTATTGTTCAGCGATGGGGCTTAATGGTTCTTTGGCGCTTATAATATGATAGTTTAAATTATCAGTTGCTTTGACTTTAAATATTTCATTAACCATTATTCCACCTCGTCTTCTTCGTCAATCGGATAATCAGGAATCATACCTAGGACTCTAAGCCCTAGTTTATTTTCGATATCCGATGTTGTTTTAATTGTTTTATCTAAGAATTCGATCATAAATACCGCAAAGACACCTATGATGCCACCTAAGATGACACCGATTACCATATAAAGTAAACGATTAGGGCCACTTGGCTGATCAGGAACTTCAGCAATCCCCCAACTATCAACGCTTTCTAAGTTTTCAATTTGATTAGAACTGGTAAGATCATCAATCACTTCAAATAGTGTATTTGTAATAATTGCGGCTTCATCCGGATTATTGGTTGTTACGCTAATTTCAATTGCTAATGATTGGGTACCGCGTTGGGATATAGAAATAACATTTTTTAATCCATTTGCGGTGTATGTTTTATCTAAATCAGGATGAGAGTTTAATGTCGCAACAACATCATCCATCACGATTTTGCTTGTGGCAAAGTCAATATATGTATTAACGAGCCGTTCAGCTAAAGAAAATTGGGTTGATGTGTTGGTATCTTCGGCATCTACAGCCACGGTAAATGTACGTTCTGCGGTGTATTCATCGTCGGCAATAACAAAGGCATATACGGTGACAACACCAAAAATTAAAATGACCGATGCGACAATAATATACCACCGTTGTAATAAGGTTCTCATTAATTGGGATAAATCGAGTTCTTGTTCGTTCTTTATGTCTTCCATAGACTGAACCTCCTAAATTCTATAAATTAATTATAGCATAGAATTATTATTATGCTATTGCTTTGGCAAAAAATAGGTGTATCCTACATAATTGTTATGATAAAATGTATTATTATCTACCAATAATTGGCATTAAAAATGTCATACATATTATAACTAGATGCTATTATATCATAAAATAATATATATCAAATAGCTTGGTTATATTTTTCAAAAAAATTTTTCGTGTTATCGCATTTCACATTTAAGGATGATTTATGATATAATGAAATGACGTATTATCAAAGGGGAAAAATAATAGTGGATAAGAAAAGTATAACTTTTGTCATCCAGTGTTATTTAAAGGAGTCTAATTAGGGGGACTTTTACTATGCCGAAAAGCACATTATACAAAAAAACAATAAGAACGATTGAGTTTATGATTGTCGATGGGTTTTCTATTACAATGACCTATATGGCAACCGTACTACTTTTTTATCTGCTTGATATCACGATTAGTTTTTCTAACATCGCGATGATTTTACCAGTTATTATTGCGCTAAAACTGCTTTTTTATGCTGCATTTGGACTGTATAGTATGTTGTTAGATCACTTTGGCTTTGAAG
>CAZXSS010000077.1:0-5042 GCA_964643385.1 uncultured Candidatus Izemoplasmatales bacterium | reverse complement strand
TCACCCCATCTAACCCAGAAACACCATGGATAGCCTCGCAAACTTCTACATCTTTAATTAATGGTCTATCAGACCCCAAATAAACAGGAACGTCTAGTGATAAATACTCACATAAATTAAGGGCATTTTTGCCTGTCTTTTCTAATGTTTGGTTTCCAGACTCAACAGTAATACCCAACAAGTCAATACTAGGATGGTTACCTGCAAGCATTATCGCAACTGCATCATCATGACCAGGGTCACAATCTAAAATAATCTTTTTTTGTGTCATACTCGGCCTTCTTTCTTCATTTCATTTTTGTTATTTGTGACTAGAGTATAGGATAGATTATTATGTTCAACAACAAATCCTAGTGCGCTATAAAGTTTAGTCGCAATCGTATTTATTTCATCAACCACCAACATAATATACTTGGCATGATGATTAATAAACGCATGATGAATCAACGTGGATAAAAATGATTTCGATAGTCCCTTACCGCGGTACTTTGATACCAATCCAAATGTTTCAATATACGTATAGTTCCCTTTATTAATCATCAAAGACAGCCCAAGAATGGTCCGTTCATCTTTATAAACATAAAGATACTTATAGCGTTTATTATCCGCTAGCATTTCATTGGTTATATACGTATCTGGAAATATGTTTTGATGGATAGCAATCATTTCGTCTTTCTCTTCTTCTTTTGCGTTAGTGATAGGTAATTGTTGTGGATAGGGTTGAAACGTATTAGAATAACACTTCATGATATATTCCTCCCCATTGAAATCAGCATTATAATATGTCATTAGCGTTTTATAAAAATCACATGTATCACCAAAAAAGAAGTTAAGATTTTTGTACTCATTCATTCTGATACATTGATCTATAAGTGCTTTAGCAATAGTCAGATTATTTTGTGTTACAAAAGGTCCCGCTACATCAACCGTATTGCTTGGGGTAACATAAAACACTAAAACGCCTTGAATATGTCCATCATTTTTAATTCTGAGTACTTGATTCATCTTAATAGATGTTTTTATTTCTTGATGAACTGCATCTTTTGGTTTAGGCATATAGGCACTATAATATTTACTAATGTTATTATATTCATAAACAAACGCAACAATTCTATCTAGTTCAGTTTGCTTAGCAAGCTTACCCATGACAACACCTCTTGTTTATTTTTGTATCTATAGTTTATCATATGTTTATGTCTATTTTAAAAAAAACAATGACTGGATGTCATTGTTTTTTTTTAGTTATTCTGTTTTACCCCAAGGAAAAATCATTGGTGTTTCTTTTTTATATTGATCCCAACCATCATATTTTTCCATATGTTCTTCTAAAAGTGGTGTAGAGACCTTAATTAAAACCGTTGCCATAATGATCGGTGAAATTACTAAAACAGCGTAAAATACTGGGCTAATATTACTTGATACAAAAAGCGTAACACCCGTGACATAAAGTCCAGACCAAATAAGGATTTCCCCAAAATAATTAGGGTGTCTTGTCACAGACCATAAGCCTTTAGTCATTAAGCCTTTTGATTTTGATTTAATATGGCGTCTTAATTGTTCATCACCGACAACTTCAAAGAATAAGCCAATCAAAGCAATGAGTAACCCAATCATCACTAGCCACCATAAATCTTGTGAAAAGGAAAAAGTGTTATATTTAATAATCGCATAACTTGCAGATCCTACCACAAAATTAATAATACCTTGAATCATGAATACTCTAAAGAACGCAATAATGACGACTTTATCTCCCCATTCTTTCCGCCACTGTGCATATCTGAAATCTTCTGGTTTTCCCCAGTTTCGTTTGATTAAACGGGCAGATAACCGAATACCCCAAACAGCAATAAATCCAACTATAATATATGATAGAATCGTTGGATTGTCAGTAATCAATAAGGTTGCGACACTACCAAACACAAAGCCAAGACCCCATCCCATATCAACAATTGAATTGTCTTTAATAATTTGAGCGACAATGAAGAATACTGTAAAATATCCTAGTGTCACCAAAAGCGGAATGAGTAATCCGTCTGTACTAAACCGTGTAAATCCTACTGTTGCAATTGCAACTACAACTGCAAATAAAATAATGTAAATTATAATTCTTTTCTTATCCATATTGCATCACCTCACGTTTATTATAGCATTGTACTCGCGTTTTGTACGCTTTAATGCTATTAAATCTAGAAAGTATGTTTAGATAGTTACACCATAATATTTGTTTAAATAATCTGATAAATAGTATTTTAATATATTTTTTCATTCAGGAGTCTTTTTTATGCACATTCATCTTACTTTAAAAAAAAGCTAAAACAATAGAGTATGATATATATATCATTTCTATTTATTCAAAAAGACAAAACAAACATTGTTTATCGAGATAACAATATTCAAGACATGTACACATAAAAAGCAACGATACATTTTGTATCGTTGCCTAATTTTTATTCTGAAAAATCGAGGTCTTCTAATAATGCTTTAATCACTTCATTTAATTTATCATAATCAATTTTATATCCTGATTTTTTACTCTTTTCGAAATTTAATTTGATAATGCCACTCGTTAAAAACTCATTTACATGATAAGAAATTGTCGCACTAGATACATCAAGTTCATTGGCAATATCTTTAATAGAAGTAACGCCACTGGCAATCAATTTTAATACATTATATCGTGTTTTATCACCAAGTGCTTTAAATATTTTAACACGTTCAGTTAACTTATCTTCTTTTATTTCATGGGTCTTTTGAAAAGCATATTCCATGTCAAGACCCCAAACAACGCGGCAATGATTGCCTGTTGCGAGTTTTAATGTATAGGGAAATATAGCAGAAATATATAGATTACATGCATCATTGCTTGCAAAATCATAACTAATAGAATCATAGGTAATCGATTTAAATGTTTTAAGTGTATCTTCAGAGAACCTTTCAGCTAGACGGTTACCAACAGTTTCAACAGCTTGTTCTTTTTCTTTATAATAGCTATAGAACAATGATTGAACGCGTTGTAGTAAAGCGATAAACCGTTTCAAGTATGTTTTAGGGTCTTGAATCATCATAAGCAGACTCCACTTGTTTGCAGCTTCAATATTTAAGCTGTTAATATAGTGCATCGCATTTGATTCTTTTAAAGGAAGATCCTCATTATTATCGGTATCATCATCTTCTATTGTCACCAATGCATGAATCATTTTCGTTTTAAACGTTTCATCATCAATGGCGAGTACTTCCTCTAAATAGGCATGTTCGTTTTGATAATCATATACTGGATAAGCGCTTGTCAATATGTTGACATAATCATGATTGGTATAAAGGTCATTAGGAAAAAATGTTGCAATGTCTTCCTTATAAGGGCTTAATAGTTGTTTGATTTTTTGAATATAATCAACATACGATTCTTTTACCACCTCTGCCATCATGTCATCATCTAAATGCTTGTGTTTATCTTTTGCAAAATAAATACTGGGAAATGATAGATAGTCTAATATCCGGCTTACATCTTTATTAAATTTAAACTTCATTAACCATCACTCTGCTTTCTTTAATATTGGCACTAATATCTTCTTTCGTTACATTATCAATGCGTTTCATACGTTGATAATATATGATAACGGCAAGGATAATTATGGATCCGTTTAATACTACAACAAGTCCTGGATTTATTATATCATAAAGATACCCAAATAGCATTTGTCCAATAGGAATTGCCATGGTGACTGATAACGTTAGTACTGTAGATGTACGTCCCATATATTCAATTGGAACTGTTTGTTGGAGTAATGTTGTTACAGAAATATTAACTGCCGTTACAATAATACCGATTAAAAAACATAGTACTAAAATATAGATAAAAGACACCATTCCAGAACCTATTGCATACACATAACTGTT
The DNA here is from genome assembly GCA_964643385.1 of uncultured Candidatus Izemoplasmatales bacterium. Lineage (GTDB taxonomy): Bacteria > Bacillota_I > Bacilli_A > Izemoplasmatales > Izemoplasmataceae > SLQR01. The sequence goes on along the minus strand of CAZXSS010000077.1, from coordinate 1,145 downwards.
AACACTAAAAGAAATTAGCATAAGTAATATTCCAATAATTAGAAATGATTTAATTAAAACGTCACCCAAGTGCATGTGTTTTAGCCTTTTAGCTAAAATCATTGGCGCAATAATCATCGAAGCCGATAAGACAACCTGAACAATACTAAACTGAAAGTCTGACTGATTTAATACTTCTTTAATCAAAAAGATAAGGCCAACGGAAAAGAAAGGGGCAATGCTAAAGTTGATTACCACAGCTATAGCTATAATGGTTTTGATGGTTGCTGACTCTTTAATAATTTTAATTCCTGAGGCCAGTTCTTCTTTAAACTGTTTGAACGTAAATTTTTCTGCACGCTTTGCCATTTTAGGCAAAGACATAAATAGTTCACTTATCGCTGACAAAAAGAAACTTACAGCATTAATAATAATCGCAATCATTAATCCAAATAAACCAAAAATCAATGCACCGATGATTGGTGCCATTAATTGGCCGAAAGATACTAACATAGACTTTAATGAGTTGGCTTCTAAATAATTGTCTTTTTCAACAACACTCGGAAGTACACCAGCCATAGATGAATGAAAGAATATTTCTGTTATTTCTAAAATAATAACAAGGAGATAAATTAAACCGATTGATAGCACTGTATAATGATATAAATAAACAGCAAATATACTGAGTATTACTGCATTGGTTAGATCCAATAAAACAATCGCTTTTTTTCTGTCAAACCAATCGCCAAAAACCCCTGCAATTGGCGATAAAAAAAGTCGTGGTAAAATTGAAACTGCAACCATTGACGCAAAAATTGTTGCCGAACCAGTGATTTTTAGAACATAAAGCGCAAGTACAAATTGCTGTATATTACTGCCGAGTAATGACATAAAGTTTCCAATAACTAGTAGCATATAATTTTTATTATGAAGTAGTTTTTTAGTCATAATAACACCTCTTATATTTTTTATCTAGAGCCGCACATGGGACTTATTCGTTCTACAAAAGTTGCTAAAGAGAATATATAATTTTTTGTACAATGTTTATATATTACTAATATTGTATATTAGCGAATCGATTGTTTTTCTTTTTCTTTTAATAATAATTGTTTACATTTTTCATTTTCATAAGCAATTAACATTTCATACATGATATTGCCTCCTTT
>CAZXSS010000076.1:0-5307 GCA_964643385.1 uncultured Candidatus Izemoplasmatales bacterium | reverse complement strand
TCTTTTTTGTTGTTGGAGCGATTGGTCTTATTAGAATGCCTGATGTGTTTTGCCGGATGCACGCAACTACAAAAGCAGATACGCTTGGCGCTGGACTCGTGTTTTTCGGGCTTATTATATGGCAAGGATTTAGTTTTGTTAGTTTAAATATCTTGGTTGTATTATTCTTCTTATGGCTGACAATGCCAACGGCTGCGCATGCGATTGCAAAAAGTGAATATTATAATGAGCATCATTTAAAAGAAGACGGTGATGCATAGTGGTCTTTGTAAATGTTGTAATTATTGTTTTTTTGATTCTTTGTGCGATTGCGGTTGAAAGAACAAAAGATTTAATTAGTGCTGTCGTTATTTTATCTGCTTATACGATGATGATGAGTGTGTTATGGCTGATTTTACATACTCCTGATGTAGCTCTAACAGAAGCCGCGATTGGGGCTGGAGTAACGTGTATATTATTTTTCGCTGTGATCAGTAGAACGGAGCGGTATGAAAAATGAAAAAGACGTTTATTAAAGTATTGTTCTTAGGGTTGTTTGTGTTGTTATCGTATAACATTATTCAAATGCCTGGTCATCAAACGAAGGATGCACCTGCTTATAATGATACTGCGAATCATTATTTAGATGAATCTGTAGAAGAAACAGGTGCAATCAATGTTGTCGCTGCTGTGCTTGCGGATTACCGTGCCTTTGATACATTAGGAGAAACCATTGTTCTATTTATATCTACGGTAGCGGTTGCGAGTATTTTGAAAGTTGCCGATAACAAGTATGGTAAAAAAGCAGGTGACACAAGTGAATGACATTATTATTAAATCGATTACAAGACTTGTGATCCCTTTTATTCAAGTCTATGGAATATTTATTATTTTGCATGGTCATGTCTCTCCTGGTGGTGGATTTGCAGGAGGCGCGCTGATTGGAACCAGTTTAGTCCTTTATACGATTGTGTTTGGTATTGATGCGTCAAAACGTAAGTTTTCGCATCGTGTGAGTGAGTATGCTGAGAGTGGCGGGATTTTATTTTATGACTTTTTAGGATTGATTGGTCTTGTTTTGACAGGAAGCTTTTTAACCAATATTGAAGCCGGATTTCCTCTAGGAAATCCAGGAACGATTTTAAGTGGAGGCATGATTCCACTGTTGATGGTGGGTATTGGAATTAAAGTGGCTTCTACGTTTATTACACTCTTCCATATTTTGATTGAGGAGGAGTCAGCATGAGTGAATTTTTTAATACGATATTGGACCATATCAATTATTTAGGTGCTATGGCACTGTTTGTCATAGGGTTACATACAGTCGTAACCCATAGTAATTTAATTAAGCGTATTATGGGGATTAATATAATGGGTACAGCGATATTTTTATTTTTTGTATCGATTGGTAATGTAACGGGTGGGCGTCCACCGATTATTGATGGGAATCCAGATACGGTTTATATTAATCCTTTACCAAGTGTGCTTATTTTAACGGGGATTGTCGTTGTTGTATCGATTACGGTGTATTCGTTAAGTTTGGTTATTCGAATATATGAGACCCATGGCTCAATTGACCAAGCAGATATAGAAAAACAGAGCCGTGAAAAGGAGGTCTCAGAATGATTGAACAGTTACCGATATTAAATATGTTAATATTTTTGCTAATGGCGTTAATCATTCCTCTTTTTAAAAAACGGTCATTTAATGTCACGACGAATTTAGGCTTAGGGGTCCTTGCAATTGTTATTATATCTAGTGGTGTTTTGCTTTATCATGTCCACACAGCAGGGTCGTTTTACTATCAATTTGGTCAGTATAACCGGTTCATTGGAATTGAGTTTTTAATTGATCCGTTTTCTGCGATTTTCGCCTTTTTTATTGTCTTCTTGGTGACGATTATTTATGTGTATTCTACTGGAGATGCGACTGAAGGAGTAGCCGAAAAGGAGTATGGCCGGTATTATATTTTGTTATTTATTTTATTGTTTGCGATGTTTGGGATTATTTATACGAATGACTTATTTAATACCTATGTATTTATGGAGATATTGTCTATTACGACAGTAAGTATTATTTCGATTAAACGAAAGAAAGAAAATTATACGGCGTCATTTAGATATGTTATGTTAAATGAAGTTGGGTCGCTCTCTTATTTATTTGGGGTTGCGCTGCTTTATATGGTAACGGGATATACAAATATTGAATTGGTATTTGAGAGTATCCAAGGCAATTTTGCGGCTTATCCTGCGAATATATTGACAGCGATTGTCTTTATGATTATTGGGATTGGAATCAAAGCGGCCATTTTTCCCTTCCATGTATGGTTGCCTGATGCCCATTCAACGGCACCATCATCATCAAGTGCGATTCTTTCAGCGATTGTTGTTAAAGTATATATTTTAATGCTTATTAAAGTGCTCTTTAGAGTGTTTGGCATTGAGATTTTAAATTCCGTTTATATTCCGACGATTTTAATGATTGTGGCGAGTACTGGGATGATTATGGGAAGTATTTTTGCGATTGCGCAAAAAGATATAAAACGGATGTTGGGGTATTCTTCGGTGGCTCAAATTGGTTATATTTTACTTGGTATTAGTATGGTCAGTATTTTAGGACTGCAAGCAGCATTCTTTCATATAATGTCACATGGATTTATGAAAGCGGCGCTTTTCTTAAGTGTTGGTGCGGTTATTTATAAACATAAAATACGTAAAGTTAAGGATTTTGACGGGGTAGGTTATCAAATGCCAATCAGTATGTTTGTGTTTAGTTTGGCGGCTTTAGGAATGATTGGTATTCCTTTAACAACTGGATTTATTTCGAAGTTGAATTTAGGACTTGCAGCGCTTGATGTTAATCAATTGATATTGATTGGTGTGCTTGTTTTAAGTGGCTTTTTAAATGCGCTTTATTATTTGCCGATTATGATTCAAGCATTTTTAAAAGATAATAAAGCTGGCGTGCGGACGATGCGTATTGAAAAGGTACCTAAAACGATGTTATTTTCGATTGTCTTTTTGGGGGTCTTAATTATTGGGTTTGGGTTATTTCCAAGTCTAGCGCTTGAGTTGTTTTACAAAGCCGCAGAAGCTATTATGGTGGTGATGGTATGAGTGAACATAAAGAAGGACGCGGTGTTAAACCAAAACACCGGTTAACGATTGGACAAACATTTACGGTAAAATCGACGTTGCTTGTTGTATTTGCAATGCTTTTTATTGGGCTTTTTATTGCAGGTGTTAATGGGTCAATTGAGTTTGCTGTTTTAAAACGCATTGGGTGGTTGAGTGCGCTTTATGACACTATTATTGCACTGCCTTATTTACCAATTATACTAATTTTACTACCTGTATTTGGGGTTGTTATCTTTATGTGGCGCGGGCGTAAGTCATGTTATAACCGGGATATGATTGTTATATTTATGACACTCTTAACGTTGCTTGTTACGCTGTTTAGTTATCCTAGTGCTAAAGAAGGTGGGATGCTTTTTGAGATCCCTTGGGTACTGAACTTAGGCCTTAGTTTCAAAATTGATATGTTTTCTTTTACGATGTTACTTTTAACTAGTACAATTTGGTTTTTAGTGATGATTTATGCACATGAATATATGATGAAGGAATTACACTGTAATCGGTTTTTCTTCTTTATGGGGATTACTTATAGTGCCGTTTTAGGAGCCATTGTTAGTGCTGATTTATTGACGTTATTTTTATTCTTTGAGATTATGACATTTGCGTCTTATATGCTGGTCATCCATGGTCAAAAAGAGGATTCCTATAATGCAGGATATAATTATATCTTTATGGGAATCATTGGTGGATTTGCGATTTTAGTGGCACTGATGCTATTATATTTCTATGTCGGCGATGTATCATTTTCTAGTGCGATTCATCTGCTTAATGATGCTGGAAGTATAAAATACTGGATTATAGGTTTATTAATTTTTGGGTTTGGTATTAAAGCAGGGATGGCACCAGTTCATGTGTGGTTACCTCGGGCGCATCCTGTTGCACCAACACCTGCGAGTGCGCTGTTAAGTGGTATTATGATTAAACTCGGGGCGTATGGGATGCTTAGAGTTGCGGTGTCTTATTATTTCCCTAAGAGTTATGTAAGCGGCGATAATCCTGTTTGGCTTACGGCTGAAGCTATCGGGTCTTATGTGATTTGGCTCGGTATTATAACGATGGCCATTGGCGTATTTTTTGCACTCCAACAAGCCAACATTAAACGGATGCTTGCCTATCATTCTATTAGTCAAATGGGATACATATTAATGGGCATTGGAATTGCGCTATATTTAGGTAGTTATGGTGCGATGGGATTTACTGGTGCGATGTATCACATTATTAATCACGCGCTGTTTAAATCGCTTCTCTTTATGGTAGCGGGCGTTGTCTATTATCATACAGGAGAATATAATATGTATAAACTCGGAGGACTTTATAAGAAACTGCCGTTAACTGGGACTGTAGCACTGATTGCGTCTTTGGGAATTAGTGGGATTCCACTCTTTAATGGTTTTATTTCAAAAACTATTTTACATCATGGGATTGTAGAAGCGCATACCTACGGAAGCGGCATGTTTTATTACGCGGAATTAATTTTCATGGTGATTAGTGCAGGGACGGTCGCTTCATTTATTAAACTTATGTATTATGTATTCTTGCGTAAACGTCCAGAAACGCTCACTAAAAAAATCACCCCAGAATATAACAACCTTGATACGGCGATGGCTGTGATTGGATTAATCATTATCTTTATTGGGTTTAATCCACGGTTTATTTTAGATGCATTTATTATTCCGATACTCAATGTGCTTCCATATAGTGCAGATTTTGTTTCACATTATATTGTGGATTTGCACTTCTTTACAGGTTATGATTTACTGACGATGTTGTATGTTGTAATCGGTGGCTTTATCATTTTCATTACGGGAACAAAATTCCACTTATTCCATATGAAATTACCGTATTGGTTAAGTGTTGAATATTTGGTTTTCTACCCGCTCAATCTACTTATCAAACGCTCATGTCGCGCGATGTATGGCGATCAATGTAAGTATAATGAAGATACGCTTAAGCTGCTCGCATTAAAAAATAATAAAGACGTTGGATTCTTAGATAGGATTGTGTTGATGGCCAACGTGTTTAATACGAAATACGAATCACGGATGATTCGCAGCGATGCGTTTATATACACAGTCTTTATTACCTTAGTTTTACTATTTATGTTATTTATGCAAATACTATAAAAACAGCGCACGTTCAAATCGAACGTGCGCTTTATTTTTACCAAATTGGGACTAAAACGAAGTAAGTGGTT
>CAZXSS010000075.1:0-5414 GCA_964643385.1 uncultured Candidatus Izemoplasmatales bacterium | reverse complement strand
GGTAGTGATAATTAAGAATGGTTTCTTTATATTTGTAGCGTGCTAAATCTAATAAGCTTTCTGCATCAATCGTAATATCTAAATCCGCATCTTCTTCATAAAGATCATCATCAAAGGTAAGTCGTCCTTGACCTAAGCTTGAAGGTCGGAGTTGTTTCGTGTCTCCAGCAATCACGACTTTTTTCGCTCGGTAAATGGTAGGAATCGCTTTTTCAACATACATCTGACTGGCTTCATCAAAGATGGCCAAATCAAACATCGCAAAATTTAGCGGAATGATCTCACTCACAACTTCTGGTGTCATCAACCACACTTTGATGTTGGAGAATAGTTCTAATTGGAACGCATCAATAAATTTACTAACACTCCACTTTCTTGATGCATCAAGTCTTCGCTTTATGTCCATGATGCGTTTTGTGTTACTAAATGAAAGGGCATGTTTATAAAGTTCCATGGTGAATGTTTCTTTACTCATCCCTTCTTTTTTATTAATTAAATCATCAAGTTCTTCCATCAGTTCTTTATATTGGTTTAAGTCATAGACTTTATCTTGATTGGCAGCTTCAAAGGTTTCGATATAGCCGGTATAAAAGGCATCAAATATTGCGGTGTGGTATTTATAGACGCTATCTAATTGTGTAAATAATGGATCGTGTCTAAGCATATCTAAATAGGTCAGTGAGGCATTATTGAGTTTTTTTAGTTTTGCGCTTGATAGGGCGAAACTATGATATACTTTTTTAAACGTTTGATAGAAACTGTCTTCTTTAATGAGTAAGGTTAAGAATGCTTTACGGTGTCGTTTCTTTGTAAAAAAGAAATTGATGTCTGATTCGTGGGCTTTAATAAACGCACGGCGTTTCTTGCGTTTAAACAAAAAGAAGGTATTGTCGTAGGTTTCTTTAAACGCATCTAAAACTTTGTAAAACTTCGTGCGTTTGATTTTCTCACTCCGCGTTAAGTTAAAGTTCAGTTTACCGATAATCGGGTAGATTTCTTTTAAAGACAAGAACGTAATTAAGTTACGCAGTTTCTTGGCATTATTAAATGTTTCTTCAATATGGGATAAGGATTGATAGGTTAGCGAGCCAAAATGTTTGATAAAGGTTTCATAAACATTTAATGGCAGTAGGTCTTCATCAATCTGTTTTTCACTTAAATACCTTGCGTAGAGTTTATAGGTTTCAATGTCTTTAAGTTGCGGGGTATAAAACGCATGGTGCATGCGTTTTAATTTACCAATAATTTTATCTACTTCTTCATCAACGGAATCTCTATCATTGTTTAAACTGCGTGATGGGGGTAAGGGATCGATGTGGTTTTTAAGTTGTGCGTAAAACGCATTTTTATCTTGGGCATCATCCATAAACAAGGTAAAGCGTGAGGCGTTTCCTAAGCGTGAATGAATAACATCAAGTGCGACCTTTTTTTCTGAGACAATGAGGACGTTTTCGCTTTTTTCGATTTGTGAGGCAATTAAGCTAGTAATCGTTTGTGATTTTCCCGTTCCAGGTGGTCCCCATATGACCAATTTCTCATGTTTATCTAAGAGATTAAGTACTTGTTCTTGGGAATAGTTCAAAGTATTAATATAGGTTAAATCCCGTTCTTTAAACGCGTGTTCTTGACCGCGTTTAAAGGTTGTATCTTGTGAATAATCATAGGTTTTATAGCGGTCTTCAAGTAAGCCTTCTAAAAGGTCATTATAACTTTTACGGCCAATAATATCTTTTATGTCTTCTTGGAGTTTGGATGAATACATTGAGAAACGACCTAAAACAATATAGTTTTTAACTTCTAGATGGCCTTTTTTAACCCGTTTGAAGTCTTCTTTTTTGGTTGGTTCATACGCTTCAAACTGATTAAAAACATGCGGGGGTTTTTGAATTCTTATATGGTTATCTCCGTAAAACGGGATAATCGTTTTATAGAGATGATCGGCATTGATGTGATCATCTGATGGCATGTTTTTAATGTCATCAAAGTGATTAAACTTATTGTTCGCAAGCAGTAAGTCACGGTTTAATAAAACATCTTTTTCTTTGTTCATTTTTAAATAAAAGTCATAGCCTTTGCGTTCTAATATTACCGGGAAAAATAGGAGAGGCGCTTTTACTTCAAAGGCTTCGCCTTCAAGTTTTCCTAAGACAAAGGGATAGGCAATAAATAAATCATACGCGCCTTTATCTTTTTGGACGCGGTTTAAATCGCGGTAAAGTAAGGTTAGATGACGATAAAAGATTTCTTCTTCTTTAGATAAGGCTTTTTCTTTTTTATGGGTTAATCTTAAAGGGTGTGAGGTTTTTTCATGTATAAAGCTAGATAGTTTAGCTGATTCTACACCACGCGTTAAATCAACGCCTAAACGGTTTGATAGTCTTGAGGTATAAAGATTACGGTTACGTCTTGAAATGTTGGTGAGACGGTCTTTATAGGTACTTAAGACTTTACTAGAATTTCTTGAAAGTCTAACTTCTTTGACACGGTTATTTCTATGCTTTAAGACCACGCGTAAAAACGCTTCACCGTAGCGCGCGATGAAGACATCGCCGATGCCGCTTATGGCTTTGAAATCTTCAAGTTTGAGTGGTTCTCGCTTGGCAATTTCAATAAGCGCATCGTCACTACAGATGATGGGCGTTCTGTCAAATTCGTCTTTACCTGCTTCTTTTAGATGGTCTCTAAGCAGGGACAGTTCTTCAAGTAATGGGTCTTTTTTTAGTGGCATAAAAGCACATCCTAGTTATGATTTGTAAAGTTAAAGTCTTCTTCTTTTATGGGTTTATCTTGTTCTTGTTTTTTTTGTTCTTCCATCGCTTTTTCGGTTGCAATTTGTTTGACCATATTAACAAGCATCTCCGCATCCTTTAATCCGTTTAAAAAGATATGTTCTTCGTCTTCTTTTAAGATAATAATATTTTGATAGTTAAAAAGATCACCTAAGAAACTACGTTTAATAAACAGTTCTTTTATTTGATCTACGGGAATGGTTTTGTCTTTTTTAGGGCTTTTTTCATAGGTTACAAGAATCGCTTGATCGTTAAGAATGACAGTTTTTTTAGGGATGTTATAGACTTGTAATATTAGCCAAAGAATATAAATTCCGATTAAGAAAAAAAACAAATCAAAAAAATTGGCATCGCCAAAACTCATATAGCCAAAATACACAATAAGGACGAGTAGGATAACCATAAACGGACTACCCAGTGTTTTAAAGCCGTAAAGTTTTGCGGTTTCTGTTTTCATGCGCGTTTTACTGTCTGGCATTGTATGCACCTCTTTATAATGTTGTTTTGTTAATGTTTTTAATGAGTCTTATATAGAAGCGAACGCAGGTAATTAATTGATCGGTGCGTATCGCTTCTTCAGTACTATGAATGGTTTCGCGTTCTTGTTTGGTCATTTCCATTGGTGAGAAGCGGTAAACATGGTCACTAATATCATGATGATAGCGCGAATCCGTCCCCGCCATCATTAAGTAAGGCGTGGTAATCACATCGCCCCAAGTTTCTTTGATGGTGCGGGTTAAGGTATCATAAGAACCTGTGGTTTTACTTATTGGGGTTGCTTCTGCACCTTTTTCAAGGGTTACTTCTATTGTATCATTATTTATCCGTTTTTTGATGCGAGATAAGGTATCTTTTATCGTATCCCCTTGAAGCAATCTATAGTTTATACCCATGCTTGCGGTACTAGGTAAGACATTCATTGCGTTACTGCCTTCAGCCATGGTAAATGCTTGGGTCGTTTTAAAAAGACTTAACATTTCGCCACCTGATTTTTTTGCATTCATTTTAACGATTGGCATAAATAGCCATAGATTCGCAAAGACCATGCGCATGACAAATGACTGACTATGTTTAGAGACTTCCTTTAACATATCTTTTGTGACAGATAGAGTCTTCATTTTAAATAAGTTCCCCGAATGTAGTTTCGTCACGGCTAGGGCTAAATCACTTAACGGCATGGATGCCGGTGGCATCGATGCATGACCGCCACTAGCACGGGCACTTAAGCGTACATTCATATAGCCTTTTTCAGCAACCCCAATAACGGCGGTTTTCTTTTTAACTCCAGGAAAAACATCTTCAACAACAGCCCCACCTTCATCAAGGACTAATGCTGGGTTAACACCTTTGTTTTTTAAATACTGCACGATGTTGTTGGCACTTGGTCCACGTGTTTCTTCATCACCAGAAAAACATAAGTAATAATCATGTTCTAACGCTAGATTATCTTTTAATACATGTTCCATCGCTTCTAAAACACTTATTAACGTGCTCTTGGTATCTAGAGTCCCTCTTCCGTATATTTTACCGTCAATAAGTTTGCCAGAGAATGCATCGTGTTCCCACGTGCCGTTTTCTGGGACAACATCATAATGAGACATTAAGACGATTGATTTAGTAGGATTTTTCCCTTTTAGATGAATTAAAAACGCGGTTTCTTCTATTTCTTTATACTCACCTTGATTCATCACATGAGGGTAACGTGATTGAATAAAGCTGCGAAACGCGCGGAAAGTGCTTTCGTCTTCTTTTGATTTATCTTGATAAGACACTGTTTTAAATTGAATCGCTTTTTGCATGCTTTCAATTATACGTGCTTCATCAACCGCAAACGGTTCATCAAGCGAGGCACTTTCTATTTCTGGTTTATGGTGTTTGGTGTTAATTAGTAAGATAGTTACTAATAGTATAAGTACTATGGCAATGATGATAATATAAATCATACATTTTCCCTCCTATAGTTTACCGTATTTATATAATATGCGTGCCGCACTAAGTGAGATAACAACACCAACAGGTACTAAAACACCAACAAGTCCCGTTGCGCCTGGGACAAATAAGAAAATAATCAGCATCACGCTTATTGGCGCAATCGCAATCTTCCATGCCTTAACGATATAAACAACCCCGAGTGCGCCAAAAAGCGCAGGGATAATATGATTAAATGCAGGCTGTAATGCGTTTGATTCTAAAAGCGGGGTAATCGGAATTAATAGTAGCGCCCCAACTAAGATAATGAGTGTGGTAATAATTGAACTAGACGCAATCGCAATAGTACTAATAACATCACCATCTTCAGTTCCAATCGAAACATTATTGGCTTCAATGGCTTGCATCGCGCTTGGTACTTTTAAATTGGTGAGATTACCTGTTGTGAACCCTAAATAGGTCCCAGCGCTTCCGAGCATCGGCGCAAACGTAAAGACTTCAATCGTGGTAACTGCCCAAAATATGGTAGCTGTCGCAAATAAGCCCCTTACAAAGGCATTCACATCGGGCCAAACTTGCAAGATAATACTAATTGATAAAGGGACGCCCACCATAATAAGAAACGCAAAGCCCATCCAAATACGTCCCCATACGTGAACGCGCGCTTGATAGTCTTTCATTTATCTCACCCCCAAG
>CAZXSS010000074.1:0-5557 GCA_964643385.1 uncultured Candidatus Izemoplasmatales bacterium | reverse complement strand
TCTGGTGCAAGCCGGTGTTTCTCTTTTTTAATTTGATACATTTTCGTATCTGCTGTATGTAAGATTTCGCTTAATGTTTCTCCCTCTTCGGGATAGGTTGCACAGCCTAAACTTAATCCCAAAAAGCGTGGTTTAATAATATTATCTGGAAACGCTAATCCATTAAGCTTTTCACAATACTTACACGTCGTATTATCTAAAACAATATATACAAACTCATCGCCACTCAACCGGTAAAAATAAGATTTTGAACCCGTCAGAGTAAAGACAGCTTGCACAAACATTTGTAAATAGGTATCTCCAACGGTATGACCGTATGTATCATTAACAAGTTTAAAGTAATCTAAATCAATAAAAATAAGTGTAAAGGGATGTTTTTGTTCAATCAGTTTATTACCCTCAAGCATTAACATTTCACGGTTTTTTAATTTCGTTAAAGTATCTTCCTTAGTCTTCTTATCCAAACTTTTTGCCTTATCATTGATCTCAACAAGACTATAAAACATCAAATACGAGATAACAATACACGTTGCAATAAGAATATACAGTGTAAATGCCAACCAAACTGAATCAAAATATTCTATTTGCAGTTGAAATACAACTAGAGTGATCAACCAAAATATAGTTAACCATAATATTCGGTTTAAAACATTATCATCTAAATTCGTCACTATATATAATATGCGCTCTTTAATAATGAACCTGTACCAATAGATTGTCACTAACAATAATATTGTTTGAAAAGCTAAAATCATTAGATCAAGATTAGCAAAATTCATCATGATAACAAAGCTATAGGCTAAGCCAAAAATAATTAAACTATATAAATATGCAAGTCCAACCACAAGTAGTGTTTTCTTTAACGATTCTTTAAAGACATTATAAATTGGATAAATATAAAATAAGCCAGCTAAAACGTAAAATCCTCGTCCGACAAGCACATTATCAACAAGATTTCTAACACCTAGTGAAATCAACATAATTCCTAAAGTAAACACAACAAATACACGTATACTTGTACGTGTATTATATTTAGGTGTTAAACACAAGTAGCACACATATAAATTTACCCCTAGTAATTCTAACCCTATTAAAAGATGAATAATATTCATAGATTTCCCCCCGGAGTCCCCTATTTTTATTATAGACGTAAAATAATACTAAATGCAAGCGTTTTATTTTTAGATAACATATCGCAATTTATGTTTATTTCCCTTATAATAAGACTATAAATCTAATAGGAGGACACAACTATGTTTACAAATACAACCTATCCTTTCGCTTCAAAACGCAATGTACTTTATGCTAAAAATGGTATGGTAGCAACCACTGAACCACACGCAGCGCAAGCTGGATTAGACATTTTAAAAAAAGGTGGTAACGCCGTTGATGCAGCCATTTGTACTGCAGCTTGTCTCACCGTTGTTGAGCCAACATCAAATGGTATTGGTGGTGACTGTTTTGCGATTGTCTGGATGAATGACGAACTGATTGGATTAAATGCAAGCGGTCCAAGTCCAAAAACCATTTCAATTGATAAAGTTAAAGCACTTGGTCACGAAGTTATGCCACGCTTTGGATTGACCCCAGTAATGGTTCCTGGTGCACCAAAGGGATGGGCTGAACTCTCTAAACGATTTGGTGCTCTGCCTTTTGAAGACGTCCTTGCACCGGCCATCGCCTTAGCTAAAGATGGATTTGCGGTTTCTGAAACCGTAGCAACGTCATGGCAAAATGCTTACGCAATTTATAAAAAACATTTAAAGGACGATGTCTTTCAATCGTGGTTTGATACTTTCATAAAAAATGATAAAGCGCCTGAACCCGGTGATATTGTTACCTTAAAAGACCATGCGAAAACCTTGGAGTTAATCGCCAGTACACAAGCTGATGCGTTTTATAATGGTGAGATTGCCGCTAAAATCGATGCCTTCTCAAAAGCCCATAACGGATTTATTCGTGCTGAAGATTTAGCCAATTACCAAGTCGAGTTTGTGACGCCGCTATCAGTCAATTACCGTGGGTACGATATTTGGGAACTTCCACCTAATAACCAAGGATTAATTGCACTTGAAGCATTAAATGTATTAAAACATTGCAGTTTTGAAGATACCAACACAAGCAAATCAATGCATCAACAAATCGAAGCCACAAAACTGGCATTTGCGAATGGACTAGATTATATAACAGATCCTAAAAGCTTACCCTATAATCCGAACTTATACTTATCTAAAGCGTACGCGCAAAAACAATTATCACGTATTAAAGATTTTGCCATACAACCTACCTCACTTGCGCCAACACAAAGTGGCACAGTCTATTTAGCAACCGCAGATAAAGATGGCAATATGGTCTCAATGATTCAAAGTAACTATATGGGCTTTGGTTCAGGCATCGTCATCCCTAATACAGGAATAGCTATGCAAAACCGTGGGCATACCTTTTCATTAGATCAGCACCACGCAAATCATCTAGCGCCAAATAAAAAAACCTACCATACGATTATCCCAGGATTTATTACCAAAGATAACCAAGCCATCGGTCCTTTTGGGGTCATGGGCGGATTTATGCAACCACAAGGGCATGTTCAAGTTATTATGAATATGCTTGATTTCAACATGAACCCACAAGCAGCCCTTGATGCACCAAGATGGCAATGGATTAAAGATAAAACCATCCATATAGAAGATACGATGGACAAAAAAATCATCACAGATTTAGTTTATAAAGGGCACCATATTAGTGTTTTAAGTAATTATGGGTCATTTGGTCGCGGTCAAATAATCATTCGTGATAACGATAAAAAAACATATATTGGTGGTACCGAAAAACGCGCTGATGGAACAATCGCTATTTGGTAAACAAAAAAAGCGTTCAAGTTTGAACGCTTTTTTGCTGGCTTACACTTCATCTTGATCCGTTTCAAGCATTACAGATTTATGGTAGGATTCTGCTAAGTTATAAAGTTTTTTAGCACTAATTAGTATACACGTTGCATTTCCAATTTCTATTTCTTTATAATAGTTTGTTCCTATATATTTGTCTTTATACAACGTTTCAATAGCGGCAAAATTATCTTCTGCGTCATCGTCATATTCTACTGTATAAACAGTAACTTCCTCAACGTTTAGTTCAGCGTTTAAGCGCGTTGTTTTAAACGGTTCTACATAGGATGCACTACTATAAATTTCTGTTAAATGAATCGATGTGCACGTTTTAAAATCTGTGCCTAAAAATAGAATCTGACCATTTTCGTCTGCAAGTTTTTTAAGTGGGTTTATTAGTTTTCTATCATCTAAGTCATGATCTAGCCATGACGGGTCTTCCGTTTTATTGTATACTGCCAAAGATAAAGTCGGATGATTGGTCCTTTTTACATCCTCATAGTTTAAAAACGCCATAGGAAGCCGTCCTATTCTTTCTGGAAGAATCACGGTTTTGTCAAAAGGTTTGCGGTTTGCGTTAATGATGTTAATCCATGATGAGGGCACAGGTGGGTTTTTCCACCATTCTGGATTGCTCCATTCACTCGTATGTGCTGGTGTTATTATGACACCCTCAGTAATGATTTCAAGCAAGGCATCGATAATGTCATACTCTTTGTTAACGATGTATCCAAACGCTGATAATTTGGTATGAATTTCTATCTTTGAGCGTGCATGAATACCAAGAGCCAAAAACGTATTTTTTATCATCGTTTTTGTTAGGGGTTTCACTGTCTTTTTAATAACATCAGCTTGTGACATTGGTCTCACCTCAATAGTAATTATAATTAACTGTAGTAATAAACGTGACTAAACTGATTTGTTTACTAGAGCCTATACACAAACTCATACTTACCTGCATCAATTAGAAAGTCAATGCATTTTTATATAATTCATGTATTAATTCTAAATAGTATATATAACGATACATGCAACCCCAACCACAAAACAATAATAGGCAAAATACTTTAAATTTCCTTGCTTGACAACATGCACAAAGAACTTAAACGCCAAGTAAGTAAAGACTATACTCATAATGAAGGCTGCACTAAGCGGTATTAATGGATGATCAACACCACTGATATTGGGGATTTCAAGCGCCATTGTTGCAAGAGATATTGGGATATAAAGCATAAATGAAAACTCTAGTACTTTTTCAAAATTAAGCCGTCTAAATAATCCACCAATAAACGTACTACCACTTCTTGAAATACCTGGAAGCAACGCAAAAACTTGGAAAACACCAATAAACAAAGCATCTTTTTTAGATAAGGTTTCTTTCGTATTCTCAACACTTTGACGTTGTACTATTAATAGAAATGTTCCTGTTACAAGCAAACTAATACCGACACTAATTAATGTTAAAAATGTGTCTTCAATAAATGTTTTTAATAATAACCCTGCAATGCCTGCTGGAATCACACCGATAATAACTAATATCAAATAATCAAATTGTGCACGATACATTTTATTGCGCTTAAATACAAAGTTAAAATTCCCAGTAATTAACGTCCAGATACGCTTATGATATATAATGACAATCGCAATAAGCGATGCAAAATTTAAGACAATTTCTAGGAAATAATCCGTCGATGGAATATCAATAAAATAGCGGGTTATAATCATATGACCGCTCGATGAGATTGGCAATGGTTCTGTCACACCTTGAACAATGCCTAATATAATATACTTAAGTAAGTTTAGCATGGTAGCCTCCTCCGGTTGGTCCTAGTGCTATTATACACCAAAGCAGGAATATTTTTTTAGAGAAAATTATCTTTTCATTAAAAAGCCTATAAATATAGGCTTAATGATTATGACAGTGATCCGCATGTTCATGATCATGACAAACACTATTTGTTGATGTTAATGTACCTTTGTGATAGGCATGCGCTAATTGACTTGCAGTGCCTTCTGCGCCGGTAATCACTTCAATATTGTAGTGATTGAACAAGGCAATAGCCTTTGCACCAATTCGGTTTGTGATTAAGGTGTCAATATCTAAATGCTTTAAAAATTTTGGTAAAACGCCAGGTTGATGCCCTGGATGTTCGACTACAGTATGCGTATCTAAGTCTTCTGTATCAATAACAATATATTGTGCACAATGGCCAAAATGGGTTGCGTGCATTGTATTGTTACAGGCAATAGCTAGTTTCATATTCGTCCTCCTTTTTATTCATCACAATGATGGTGTCTTCCGCGGTTATGTTTATTGTGGCAATGTGATTCTGTTATTTCATAGTCGCCACCTTCAATAACCAAGATAGAGCCTTCAGTTAAAATTTTTGCAACCTTTTTACGCGCTGATTCATATATTCCAGTAATTGTTGTCCGTGCAACATTCATTGCCTCAGCACATTCGGCTTGCGTCATGTCTTGATGATCCATCAAACGAATACATTCATACTCATCAATAGACATGACAATCACATCAAGATCTTTTTTTGGTATCCCTAACGGACCAAATCGTTTAACGTTTGGCATGGCACAAACACGTCTTCTTTTTCTTGGTCTTGGCATTATTATCACCTCAGACGTATTGTCTCATTATTATTGTCATATGTCAATAA
>CAZXSS010000073.1:0-6154 GCA_964643385.1 uncultured Candidatus Izemoplasmatales bacterium | reverse complement strand
AGGTGATTCTAATGATAAAAATAGCTGTTGATGCAATGGGTGGCGATTTCGCCCCAAAAGAACAAGTTGAAGGAGCCATGCTAGCTATTAAAAACATTAAAGATATTGAAATAACACTATACGGCGACACCGAAAAAATAACCCCATTATTAACCAACAATGAACGAATTACGATTGTTCAAAGTGACGGGGTCATTCCGATGGGAGAAAAAGATCCTATTAATGCCATCAGGTCGAATCGAAACAGTTCGATGGCGATGGCGCTATCAAGTGTACGTAGTGAAGTCAACGATGCTATTGTCTCAAGTGGCGCAACGCAAGCGTTAATTGCTGGAGCACATATTTTAGTTGGGCGTATGAAAAAAATGAAACGAACAGCCATCGCACCAGTTTTACCAACAGCCAAACCAACACCGATGATTTTATTAGACTCAGGTGCAAACATTGAAATTAAACCAGAGTTCATGGTCCAGCAAGCGTATTTTGCGACCATTTATGCACAAGAGGTGTTAGGTATTGAGAAACCAAGCGTAGGCCTTATTAACATTGGTGCAGAAGAAGGCAAAGGTCGCGATTTAGATAATGCGGCGTTTACCCTATTTAAAAATAATAAACATATTAACTTTTATGGGAATGTTGAACCAAAACAAGTCCTAAACCCGCCATGTGATATTTTAATTAGCGATGGATTTACCGCAAACATTGTTATGAAAACCATCGAAGGCACCGCAAAAGGGATGGGTATGATGTTAAAAGAAGAACTCTCACGCGGTATTTTAGGTAAACTCGGATTATTACTTTCTTATAAAAACTTAAAGCGGTTTAAAAAACGTCTCGCGCCTGAAGAAATTGGTGGTGCCATGATCTATGGTCTTAAAGGCGTTGTTATCAAAGCGCAAGGCGCATCAAAAGCCATTGGATTTTATAACGGCATTCGTCAAGCTGCTAACGTCGTAAGACAAGATGTGATAAACAAAGTCTCATCAATCATCGAACAGGAGGCGGAATGAAATGAAAAAACTTCAAGACTTCTTTAATTTATCTTTCAAAGATAAAGACCTCTTAAAAACATCC
Organism: uncultured Candidatus Izemoplasmatales bacterium; assembly: GCA_964643385.1. Lineage (GTDB taxonomy): Bacteria > Bacillota_I > Bacilli_A > Izemoplasmatales > Izemoplasmataceae > SLQR01. Next base: position 5,080 of record CAZXSS010000073.1, on the reverse strand, counting down.
TTAACTCATTCATCTTATGCAAACGAACATCATAAAGAATCAAATGAACGTTTAGAGTTCATTGGTGATGCTGTTTTAGACTTGATTGTCGGAAAATACCTTTATGAAAAACATAAAAAGTACCATGAAGGAGACCTTACAAAAAAACGCGCACGCTTTGTATGTGAAAACGCACTCATTGATTACGCCCACGCATGTGATTTAGGTAAATACGTTCTCTTAGGTCACGGTGAAGAAAAAACTGGTGGTAGGCAACGTGGAGCGTTACTCGCAGATGCCTTTGAAGCTTTTGTGGGTGCTGTCTTCTTGGATAAAGGGATTGATGAAGTATATAAAATAGCTGACAAAGTTATCTTTCCGCTTATCGAAGAAGATCGCACTGACGATTTTACCGACTTTAAGAGTCATCTCCAAGAACTCGTTCAATCAGATAAACGCAGTCTTGAATACCGAATTGTCTCAGAAACAGGGCCATCTCATAATAAGACCTTTGTTATCCGCGTGTATATGGATGATATCATTATGGGTGAAGGTAAAGGTCACAGTAAAAAAGAAGCAGAACAAAACGCGGCTGAACTAGCGCTGAAAAAACTCGCCAAAAAAAGTTATAAATTTTAAGGATGATATAACATGAAATATATGCTAAAAGAATTGATTGACGAACATATCATTAGCTATGAGCGCCTTGTACTAAAATACTATCATAAATTTAACCTAACAGAACAAGAGGCCATCGCATTAATTAAACTCCATACATTACTTGATGAAGAAGAAGCCATCATCAACCCTAAAAAGTTTTCCAAATGGCTCTCTACTCAAGTTAAAGAAACTGAAGCTATACTTGATTCTTTAATGACCAAAGGGTACTTAAAAATTAAACTCATAACAATGGAAGATGACAAAGAAAAAGAAGTCTTTGATATTGATTTCTTCTTAAGCAAAGTAGTTGATTACTTAGAAAAAAAAGCATCTGAAACCCATGCAACCGTAGCTTACGAATGGGTTCAATACCTAGAAGATTCACTACAAAAATCGCTTACCCCTTTAGATATTGAAATTATCACTAGCTGGATAGAAAACGACAAGTACTCATTTGAGATGGTCAAGGAAGCAACCTTGGAGGCGTTAAAACATAAAAACCCTTCAGTAAGACTCATCGATCAAAAACTATTACATCAATTAGAATCAATAAAAATAAATCCTAAGAAAAAAGATGTCTTAAAGGAGTTTCACGCTTTATGGGACGAATAGAAACGATATTAAATGTATTTGATGAGATGTTTCCCCATGCGCACTGTGAACTCAATCATACCAATGCGTTAGAATTATTAATTGCCGTGATGCTCAGTGCACAAACCACCGATGCCTCAGTCAATAAACTAACGAAACCTTTATTTAAAAAGTATACAACACTTAATGATTATATAGACGTTCCTTTGCATGAACTTGAACAAGATTTAAGGCAAATCGGACTTTACAAAAACAAAGCCAAAAATATTAAGAAAACTTGTAAAGCTATAAGAGATAGTTTTAATGGACAAGTGCCAAAAAGCCAAGAACAATTAGAAACGTTACCAGGTGTCGGTAGAAAAACTGCCAATGTCGTACTTAGTGTTTGGTATGATGTTCCAAGGATTGCCGTAGATACGCATGTAGCACGGGTAGCCAAACGCTTAAAACTTGCCTACATAAATGATTCAGTTACTAAAGTCGAAGAAAAACTGATGCGCAAAATCCCAAAAAATCTTTGGTCTAAAACCCATCATCAAATGATTTTTTTCGGACGTTATCATTGTACTGCCCGCAATCCAAAATGTGATGAATGTCCATTAAAAGACCCGTGTAGATATCCAAATATATAAAAAAATCGTAAAAAAAAGATTATTTTTAAATTTTTTTTACGATTTTTATTTTGCCAATTTTTCTCGTTTTTCGCACTATTATTAGCTTAACAGTATACCCCCCTAAAATGGTTCAAAAATTACTTTATTTTTGCAAGAAAAAAATTAAAAAATTGTGATAGAATAAAATTATAAAAAAATAAGGAGGGTTATTTATGAACACCAAAAAAATTTGTAACACGTTTAAGAAACATGTAAAAGAAGAACAATTTGCCTACACATCAGTTGTAGGAAGTCTGTTAAGAAATGCCAGACTTAAGAAGGGCTATGTCCAAGAAACTGCAGCAAGAGGTATTATGAGTGTTAGTTCTTTATCTAAGATTGAAAATGGACTTATCAAACCAAAGGATGAACACTTTTTAAAACTTTCTAGACGGTTAGGTATAAAAGCTAATCCAGTCTATTTTAATGACAACGGACATTACATTTTATCAAAAGCATTCAGAGCTTTTTATGATAAAAATCTTGCAGAGCTTTATAATTTAGAAAAAGAAACGCTTGTCTTACAAAACACATTTTTAGAAGAACTGATTAACTTAATGATTTACACAGAAACACAAAATCACAACGCGGTCGATAAACTTGGCAAAAAATTAGAAAATAATCTAAACACTATGAATGGTTTAATGCGTCAAATTTACGTCCTACTAATGGCTATTAACGCTTATGATAGAAAAAAATATACCGATACTGTAGAGTTATTAAAAGCATCAATTGACGGGTCTAAAACACTCGTCCAACTGGCGCCATTAGAAAACAGCTATTTATTTATGGCAATGAGTGCATTACATTATAATAACGATCATATTCATCATTATATTGAAGCGACACATGGGTTTAATAAATACCCTCAAAAATACCGTTCTAACGAACTCGTACTAAACTATACACTATCATTATCAAAAAACTATCCAGATAAAGCGAGAGAATATATCCAATATATTAATCCTGAAGATCTTACCGATAGTCAACTTGGGTTATATTATGAAAGTTACATTCGCTCACACGAAGAAGAAATCACCTATTGGGATGCCTTTAGTATCCTCAGTCATATCGTCAGTCTTAAAGACTCTAAGGAAAAGTATAGAGCATTAAGAACCCTTTATTTTCAAACGTCACTAGACCGCATACAAGCATACATTATTGATTACTTTAAAGGACAAGAAGATCAAGGAAAGTTAGAATTCGTCCCAATTCGAGTTGATATGACAGGCGATGACGAAGCAAAAAAAGACTTAATTAAGGAAATTGGGCTCCCCCTTGCATTTGAGTCTCAAGATGTCAGTTTATTATTAGACTACAAAGAAAAAATTGTATCTATTACTAAGGGGTCATCACGTTATAAAGAGGCTCTAGCATTTAATAAAAAAGTCGCAAAGTATTTAAACAAACTCAATCCACAACTATAAAAAAAGCCCTAGTAAACATTACGTTTACTAGGGTTTAGTTTATTACACTAATTTCATTAACTTGTTTGCTAAACCTAAATAGTTAATACCTATTTCTTCGTGCATATCATATAAACTATGATGCCCACTTCCAGGTTGTCCAATAGGAATTTGAGCAATTAAATCCGTTTTTAACCGGTCGGCAACGGTTTTTCCGCCACCTTCACCAAAGATATTTAAGCGCTCATCATTATGTTTGAAGAAACTCATATTTTCCACAACACCGAGTAACTCATGGTTTAGCTCTTTAGCAGCAAAACCAGCTTTAACCGCAATATGAGACGCAGTCGCATGTGGTGTTGTAACAATTAACATTTTTGATTCAGGAATCAGTTTTTGAATATCCATCGCCACATCACCAGTTCCTGGTGGCAAGTCGATAATCATATATTCGATGTCATCGCTCCAAGCGATATCGTAGAAGAAATGATTTAACATTTTTCCAAGCATTGGTCCGCGCCACATTAATGGCTTATCATCTTTTAAGAAAAATTCAGTAGAAATAATTTCAATACCTTTTTTCTCAAAAGGTATAATCTTTTCTTCTTTATTGGCTTTAGGAAGCATGATTTCCATATCAAATAATGTCGGAATACTACTTCCGTAAATGTCCGCATCAATAAGACCAACTTTTTTGCCTAAACGTGTTAATGCAAGGGCTAAGTTAGCAGCGACCGTTGATTTTCCCACGCCACCTTTACCACTCGCTATACCGATATATTTGATTTTCTTTTCTTTATTAAGAATACTACCTTCTAATTTTAGTAGTTGAAAATCAACTTTTAAGCCTTTGTATCCTAGATCGAGTTTAATGACTTTCGCAAGTTTTCGTGTCACGGCTTGTTTTGTTTTGTCATCAACTTTATCTAGTGCTATGACTAAATTCACAGTATTCTTTTCATCATCGATTGAGACAAATTTAATCCCATTTGTTTCTGCTAGTGTTTTATTAAGAGAAGGGTCTTCGATGGTGCCAAGTAACTGTTTAATTTCATCTATTTTATTCATTATTATCACCCAAAGACAATTATAGTATGTTCTCTATAAAAGGGCAAATAATACACTACCATATTATAACGGGAGCGAACTCTTGTTCCATCAAGTTTCTTTGCATGATTAAATCGTATACTTTTGTTGTTGTGAGTTCAATATCTAAGAAAGGATGTCGCGCTTGTTTAAGTTTAGTAATCAAGGGAATGTTTTTGTCTTCAAGATCGTGCTTTACCCTATTTAAATGATCTTGACCCTTTGCATTCATCCCAAGGACTCTTACATAAGGCACGCTAAAATCGGTTAAGGCATCTTTTTTAATATCAAGCAACATACACATGAGTGCGCGCTTAATCTTTGCGTGTGTATAGCGTTTAGACGATACACGGTCTAAAAAGTCATCCAAACTTTGCGCGTCATAATGTTTTACGAATAAGTACTCAAGTCCTTCTTTAAACCCAAAATAGTGTCCTATACTTTCTGGTGTTTCACTAGCGAGTTTATAAGCAATAAAAGGAAACCATGCATCAATAGATAGTTTTGGCATATGCGATAAGTCTTTATAAACAAAAGGTGGTACATAGGCTTCAAATGGCTCGCCATTAAAATGGCACGCTCTAATTGCTGTTGCGCTTTGTATTTTAGATGATTTTATAATACCATCATAATACCCAGCATCAAGCCGCTCAATCGCGAATGGTTCTATGGTACTATCTAAACTATTAATCGCTTGAATATATT
>CAZXSS010000072.1:0-6162 GCA_964643385.1 uncultured Candidatus Izemoplasmatales bacterium | reverse complement strand
CCAATAAAAAATGATATTCTCGCGAATATCATTTTTTTATCGTTACCGAACATCTTTTTCTTGTTCAAGTTTTTTAATATCATCTTTAGAGATAGTGAAATCGACTTGTGAATTTTCAATAATACGTGCTTCATGGGTTGATTTTGGTAGAGGAATGGTACCTTGTTCAATACAGTATCTTATCGCGAGTTGAGCAGGTGATACATTGTATTTTTTAGCCATAGCCTTCACATTGTCATTTTTGAATATATGGCCTGTTGCAAGTGGTGAATATGCTTCAACAACAATATCTTTTGCTTTACAATAATCAAGTGTTTCTTGTTGGTCGTGACCTATCCAAAAGCCAATTTGATTAACATGAGGTTTAATTTTTGTATTATCTAAGATATTATCAATATCGCTTGGTGAGAAGTTTGAAACCCCGATAGCACGAATTTTACCAGCTTCATAAAGTTCTTCCATGGCTTTCCATGCTTCAACATTGCCCTCATCATGTTTGCTTCCGATATCACTCCAAGGCCACGGGGCATGAATTAAGTAAAGATCTAAATATTCAAACCCTAAGTTTTCTAGTGTTTCTTCAAAACTTTTTTTCGCCCCTTCATAAGTTTTTATATGAGACGGCAATTTAGATGTTACAAATAAATTTTTACGTGGTATTTTTGAATCTCTAACGGCACGGCCAACACTTTCTTCATTGGCATACCCATTAGCAGTATCAATATGTATATAGCCATGTTTTAAAGCAAGTGATACAGAATGATACGCTTCTTCCCCGTTTTCAATTTGCCATGTTCCAAAGCCAATAATGGGAATATTGACATCGTTTGATAATGTTTTTGTGTGTTTTAGTAGTGACATAATCATTCTCCTTTATATTTTAGTTTCTTGAAAAGATTTCTTCTAATAAGTTTGTGTAGGCAGAGCGTGTTGTACTTGTATATATAATTTCTCTTGCGCTAACTGGGACATCCGTGATGACACCATCTACAGCAATATTATTCATTTGCGCTAGTCGACCTTTGCTGTTGACTGTATATACATATACTTTTTTACCATTGCGTTGAAGTTTATTTATATAATCTTCATTATTGACAGCAAGGTTATATTCAAGGGCAATATTATCTATATTAGGATTTTCACCTAAGGCATCAATATCGCCAAAGAAGGTAAAGAGTAACAAAACGGTTTCTATGGATTCATTTCTTGCTTTGAATGCACGTAAGGTAGCACTATCAAAAGACAAGACCTTAATATTGTTTTCGATATTTAATGATTCAGCCAACGTGACAACATACTCTACAAGTTCCACATTGGTGACCTTAAGTTCAATATATACATTCGCACGTCCATTTATCAAGGTAAGTGCTTCTTCAAGTGTTGGTATCGGTTCACCGGTAAATTCTTCACTAAACCAACTTCCTGCATCATATGCTAATAATTCTTCATAGGTTAGAGAACTCACAGGCGTATGCTCAGTATCATTGGTTGTGCGGGTTAGTGTCGCATCATGTATTAATACAGGGATATTATCTTCAGTTAAACGAACATCTATTTCAATCGCATCCGCTTCATCTTCAAGGGCGCGTTCAATTGCGGCCAAGGTATTTTCTGGGGCATCAAATGATGACCCTCTATGGGCAATGATACTTGGATAGTTAAATAATTGAATTGGACTTCTCGATGCGTTTACCGAGGCATATAAAGAGATTCCGTTAAAGATTAAAAGTGCGGCTAAAATAACAATACCAAGTCGTTTAACCCAGCGTTTTTTTAAGAACGCAAAAGATATATTCATTGATATTTTAGGTTGTGAGACTTGTTTTAGTACTTCAACTTTTTTATTGTAATACCAAGTACTCATCCAAGCGAAATTAATTGGTATTAATGTTATCGATACAATGAAACTAATAATAATATATATTGTATAAAGCCCTGTTAATAATAGGCCTAGTGCAAGATTTTGTCCTTCGATTAAAAACAGCAATAGACCAACTATTCCAATGAGTAATAAATACACCGCATAAACAACACCATTTAAGACACCATTAAGGATGGCAAACTCACCTATCATTGTCAATCTGTTTTTTTTAAGTAGCTGCCGTGTTTCTTTATATGTATCTTTTAATGAATCACGATCAATTGTAAATATATTAAAGGTATAAAGTGTTTCAAAAAACAAAATATACAACAATAGAAACGATAAGACAATACCATACAATAAAAATCTAAATGTATCAATATAATCTATGACAATCTGTGGTAATTGAATGGTAGAGGCAATACCGGCTACATGGGTAAGCTCAACAGCTAAAAAGAAAAACAAGGATGCAGCGATTACAAATAGGTGATACTTTTTAATTATTTTTGGAAATTCGCGCGTTCCTAAAAAAATCAATGTTTTTAGATCAATGGTTTGATTAAGATGAGAATAATAAAATAAATATGATAAAAACACCATCTCAATAACAAGATACATTCCTAAAATGACCGCCATAATGATGGCTAAGATGATAGTAGTAGGTAAGAACAAATAATCAAAAAAGACGGAATTTGTTATATAATCATAAGGCGACAATGCAATTGACGCATAAAAAAGGGCTGTCGCAAGGGGAAAAATAACGATGGCACCGAGCGTTCTATACAGTATTTCAAAACCAATTAATGTTTTATAGTTTCGCTTTAATGCGAATATTAATTGCTTAAGCCGTGTTTTCATACAATCACCTATTCTTATTTCTATTATAACAAAAATACAATCATATTCATACTTTGTGCAACTTAATGATAAATTTAGGAATTTTAATTAGAATTATTTTCAAATAAGCATTAAATTATTGTATACTATAAGTAATTAGAAAGGCGGGGTATATTTGAAAAAGATTATGGCAATGATAAGTTTAGTATTTCTATTTATTATTTCTGCATGTGGCGCCGCAGATTACGATCATTCTACAGGCGGTGATTCAGATTACAATTATGAAGATGACACACCAAACGATACGATTGATGACAAGTTTCCAGAAGACAGTGTGATTAACCTAAATGACGTACCAGAACTGGCCACAAGAAAAATTATTTACACCGTAGACATTGGCATTGTTGGAACCGATTTAGAAACCATCTACACAACCATTAATTCTCATCTTACCGCAAACGAAGCGTACATTGAAAGCGAAGATATTACATCGAGTTCATATGTCATCACCTACCGTGTAAAATCAGAAAATCTTAATACTTTTATTAATGTGCTTCAAGATCAAGGTGAAATCATTCACTACAAAAAAAGCAGCGAAGATATTACCAACACATATTCAACTTTCCAATCACGTCTAGAGGCGCTTGAAACCCAACACGACCGGATTTTAGACCTTATGGAAACCGCGACGACACTTGATGATATTTTAGAACTTGAAACAAAACGCGTCGATATTGAAAGCGAACTAAACGAAATTGGCAATACATTAGAAAACTATGATAGTCTTGTCGATTATTCAACCGTTAATGTTGTGATTGATAAAGTAGGAAATTTACAAGAGCTATTGCCACAAACAGATCGTCCTTATGTATTTGAATCAACCATCACAACCGATGATGCAACCTTTATTTTTGAAAACAATAATGAACAAACCAAAACATTCCGTGCAGTGTTATGGCACAACGGTGAAATTATCGAAACCCTCGAATCAAATCTTGCACCCTATTCACAATTAGAAATCGTTTTTGAAGATTTAGAAAGCAACGAAGAATATGTTTTACTTGCCTTCCAAACTGAAGAAGACCAAGCAGAATCAAGAGCATACAGACGAACATTTGAAACCGAGGAAACATTTGTCGGAACAACCGGTACGATATTTTCTACGTCATTATCTTTATTAGGAACCATGATTGAATATGGGTTCTATGCGTTTATTGCTTTGTTGCCATTCTTAGTTTTAACTGCCGCAGTTTTCGTTCCTGTGCGCATCTATTACGTTAAAAAAATCAAACCAAAACCAAGAGTATAATATCAATAAAGCAACGTTAACCGTTGCTTTATTTTTTTATTCTAATCAAGTATACTATAGCTAATTAAAAAATGTTGAGGTGACTTATGCAGAAAATTGATTTAACCATGCCATTAAACGAACAAACACCAAGTTATACAACCGTTGAGCGCGTAAGCATAGACCAAGATAATAATGATGCGTATGTCATTAGTACGATAAACCAATCAGTGCATACTGGTACACATATAGATACACCCCTACATATGAAAAAAGGAAAGAAATCGATTATTGATTATCCGCTTGAACGATTTTATGGACGTGCACTTGTGTTTGATGTTCGCGGACAAAATCCTATTACAAAGATTAAAAATAGTGCACGCATTCAACCAGGTGATATCGTGCTTTTAAATACGGGTTATGATAATCAATCAAGTGATTATCCTGTCATAAGTGACACACTAACTCAGATGTTAATCGAAAAGAAAATTAAAATGATTGGCATTGATACACCTTCACCTGATCACGTACCTTTTCCAATCCATCATATGTTTTTCGATGACGATATATTAATATTAGAAAATCTTGTAAATTTAGAGAAGTTACCAAGTGATACCGCATTTATTCTTGAAGCCTATCCATTACCATATGATTTAGAAGCATCGCTCACTCGAGTGATAGCTACCATAAAAAACGATTAACATTACTTATTTTACATAAAAAATATAATATTTATCGATAAACGATAAAAAACTATTGACAATCACTAAAAACCATGTATAATTAGTGGTGAAAGGAGTGATTGTATGGAACAGTCATTTGATAAAAGAAGATTCAATGCGGTCATGAACATCACACATATCATTACTAAAATTGGAAAATGGTTATTTATTGCAACGTTTGGATTTGCGACATTAAGTGTCTTAGTAGGACTTGTATTAATGATTATTAATGTCGATTTAGGCGCAATTGAAGTAGTTATTACGGAAGCCAATTTAGCAGGAGCCCTTGGTGAAAATCTTACGGCTATTGATGCGATCTTATTACTAAAACAAGTACTTGTATTTGGTGGCCTTGCGGGAATGGTTACAATGGCATTCTTAATTTATGTCCTTCATAACTTAGATTTAGTCTTAGACAACGTCAAAGCACAACAGCCATTTGTACAAAAAAATGCCATTCGATTATTTAATTTAGCGTATAGCTTTATGATTGCGAGTATTGTTTTACCACTATTTCAATTCTTATTACGCTACCAAATTATGATCGAAAATCCAAGTATTGATATTAATGCAGAATATACCATTTATACTGGATACTTATTCGTCGGCTTACTACTATATATTCTCGCACATATCTTTGCGTATGGGAGTCACTTACAAACGTCATATGATGAGACGGTGTAGTGATGAGTATTATCATACGCTTAGATAGAGTATTAGCGGACCAAAAAATGCCATTAACAGAACTTGCTGAAAAAACCAATATTAGTGTTGTAAATTTATCAAAACTTAAAACAGGTAAAGTAAAAGCCATTCGCTTTTCAACACTAGAAGCCATATGTGATGTCTTATCTTGCCAACCAGGTGACATACTAGAATTTGACCCAAAAACATCTGATTAAATATCAGATGTTTTTTATTACTTAAAAAGGTTGTAAATAAGCGATATTACCCTTTTATTTATCGTTCTTGTGCGCTATAATCTTACAGAAGGAGGCTGATAGTATGAGTCTTAAAGGAACAAAAACAGAACAAAATCTATTAAAAGCATTTGCGGGTGAGTCGCAAGCACGCAACCGGTACACTATATTTGCGAACATTGCTAAAGAAGAAGGCTATGAACAAATCGCGGCATTCTTTTTAGAAACAGCTGAACAAGAGTTTGAACATGCAAAAATCTTTTTTGAGTTTTTAGAAGGTGGCGACACCGAAATTACTGCAACATACCCTGCAGGCAAAATCTCAACAACACAAGAAAATTTAGAAGCAGCGGCCAACGGAGAACAAGAAGAATGGACTGAACTATACCCACAATTTGCCGACACAGCAGAAGCAGAAGGATTCAAAAAGGTAGCGCGAATGTTTAGAGCGATTGCTAAAATCGAAAAAGAACATGAAGCACGGTACCGAAAACTGCAAGAAAACGTCGAAAAAGATTTTGTATTTAAGTCTAA
>CAZXSS010000071.1:1302-6936 GCA_964643385.1 uncultured Candidatus Izemoplasmatales bacterium | reverse complement strand
GGTGGGCATATGATTAAAGAAATTCCCGAGAAAACACTAAGGCGGTTGCCACAGTATTTAAGTATTTTAAAACAGTTTAGATCTGCGGGTGAAACATATTGTTCAGCCGCTCAAATTGCGGCTGAACTTTCTTTTAGTGATATTTTAGTTCGTAAAGATTTAGCTTTAGTCACAGAAGATAAAGGCGTACCTAATCAAGGCAGAGAACTTCTTGCGTTAATTCGTTCTATTGAAAGTTTCTTAGGATACAATACCTTAAATGAGGCAGTCTTGGTTGGTGTAGGCATGTTGGGACGTGCGTTACTAAGTTATAAAGGGTTTAATGATTGTGGTGTTGATATTGTGCTCGGGTTTGATATCCGAGCAGATAAGGTGACCACCATCAATAATACGCCTATTTATCACACAAAGGTAATGGCAAATTTAATTAAGCGTATGCATATTTCTATTGGTATTATTACCGTTCCTAAAGATTCAGCCCAAGCGGTATGTGATGTCCTTGTAGAAGCAGGCGTTAAAGCCATATGGAATTTTGCGCCGATAAGGTTACATGTTCCAAGTGATATTATTGTGCATAATGAAAACATGGCCGAAAGCTTGGCTTTAATCTCAAATAAATTACAACACCTAGGAGGTAACTCATGATTATTTATGTATGTGTCGGAAGCGGATGTCATTTAAAGGGGTCGTATGATATTATTCATGCTTTTAAAGACGCAATTGAGCGGCATGATTTAAAAGAATCTGTTGAATTAAAAGCGTCGTTTTGTTTGGGCCATTGTATGGCTGGTGTCGCAATTAAAATTAATAACGAGATTATCTTAAACGTAACCAAAGACACATTTAACCGTGTCTTTGAAGACCATGTCTTAACCCCACTCAAGAAGGTATAGTATGCAAATTTTAACGACATTAAAAACAAATTGTAAAAACTGTTATAAATGCATTCGTCAGTGTCCTGTTAAAGCCATTGAATTTTCAAATTATCAAGCACAAATTATTGATGAAGAATGTGTATTGTGCGGAATGTGTTATAACGCCTGCCCACAAGACGCCAAAAGCCTAAAAAGCGATATTGAGTTTGTCAAAACATGGCTTATGCAAGATGAACAAGTCATTGTTAGTATTGCGCCTTCATTTTTATCTGATTTTTATAAAAGTGACTTTGACAGTATGAAACGAGGATTTTTAGAACTTGGTTTTACTGATGTTTTTCAAACCGCTGAAAGTGCGACAATAATCAAGAACGCTTATGAAGAAACATTAAAAACCCTCGATCAAAAGGTTTTAATTAGTTCCTGTTGTCCTACTGTGAATTTACTCATCCAAAAACACTACCCTACTTTAATTCCTTTTTTAGCAAAAACACCGACCCCGATGGTCTATCACGGGCATATGTTAAAAAAACAATACAAAGACGCAAAAGTCGTCTTTGTAGGGCCTTGTATTGCTAAAAAGTATGAACAAGAAACCAACAAAGACTATGTTGATGCGGTACTGAGTTTTGAAGACATTAAACAATGGTTTGATGAGGCAAGCTGCCAGTATAAAAAAGACAATGGTAAAAGTAAAGCGATTGGTAGAACCAACAGTTTTCCAACTGCTGGTGGTATCATTAAAAGCTTTACTCAGTTTGAAGACACTATTCATTACCTAGCTGTTGATGGTATGGATAGTTGTATTGATGCGTTAAATGATATTCAAGACGGCGTTATTGATAACTGTTTTATTGAAATGAGTGCGTGTAAAGGCTCATGTGTTGGCGGGCCGCTTAGAAACCGTAAACAAAATACCCCTGTTAAAAGTCTAATAAATATTAATACCCATATTACTGAAACTGATTACCATGTAGAGCCTGCTTCACTTTCTGAAGTCACACCCGTGTTTGACAACTTAGCCAAAAACTATCCGACTATTCACGATGATGAAATCGAATCCATTTTAAATCAAATGGGTAAAACCACAACTTCCGATCATTTAAACTGCGGAAGTTGTGGTTATAAGACCTGTTATGACAAAGCCGTTGCAATTGCGAGAGGAAAAGCTGATTTAACCATGTGTCTTCCTTATCTTAAAGATAAAGCAGAATCATTTTCTGATCATATTGTTGAACATTCACCAAATGGTGTCCTTATCTTAAATGAGAAGCTAGAAGTCCATGTGATGAATACCGCGTGTTGTAAACTTTTCGACCTAAAATCACATACCGTTGTTTTATCACAGCATGTTTCTGCCTTAAAAGACCCAAGCATCTACTATGAACTGAAAGAACAACAAAAGAAAAGAGCACACAAGCGTTACTATATTGCTGAGGTTGAACGCTATGTCGATGAATCCATTGTCTATGACGATACATTTAAAATATACATTTGTATTTTGCGTGATATCACGAAAGAAGTTAAACAACAACAAGCCAAAAAAGAAACGCAAAAACACGCGATGAAAATTACGGATGACGTTATTTTAAAACAAATGCGCGTTGTCCACGAAATCGCATCCTTGCTTGGTGAAACGACCGCTGAAACAAAAGTTGCTCTAACAAAGCTTAAAGGGGTCATCACAGATGAATGATTATACCGTAACCATTGATTCTGAGTCTTTGAATAAACATACAGAAGAACTTTGTGGTGACTTTATTGACTTGACACACACCAATGACAGTAAAACCATTGTATTATCTGATGGGCTTGGATCTGGTGTCAAAGCCAATATTTTATCAACATTAAGCGCAACAATGATCTCTACAATGATTAGTCAAGGTATTTCTATCGAAGCTTGTATTGATACCGTTGCGCACACATTACCTATATGTAAAGAACGTGGGCTTGCGTATTCTACTTTTACCATCATCCACTTACTTCCAGATAATATGGTAGAAATCATTAACTATGATAATCCTGATATCATTTTACTAAGAAATGGCAAAGCACAAGCTCTTAATCAAACCGAACTCATTATTCGTAATAAGCGCATAAAAAAATGTCGTTTTGAACTAGAAGAACATGACATCATTATCGCCATGAGTGATGGATGTGTGCATGCAGGTGTTGGTGAGAGTTTGAATTACGGATGGCAACACGAAAACATTGTGTCCTTTTTAGAATCAATGTACATCCGTGATTATTCTTCTAAAGCCATTACAAAACTATTAATTGATGAATGCAATCATTTATATCAATCAAAACCCGGTGATGATACCACCGTATTATCCCTAAAGGTAAAGAAAAAAGAGGTTATTAATGTTTGCGTTGGACCACCAGAAAATAAAGCCTTAGATGATACAATGTTGAATTTGTTTTTTGCCAAAAAAGGAAAACATGTTGTTTGTGGTGGAACCACATCACAAATGGTGTCGCAATTTTTAAACGTTCCGCTAGACTTATCACTCAATTATGATGACATGCGTGTTCCGCCAACCGCAAGTATTGCCGGTGTTGATCTTGTTACGGAAGGGATTTTAACGATAAACACTTTATTAACATACGCAGAAGATTATACCGCTAATAACCAATTATTTAACGATTGGGCCGCAAAACGCGACGGCGCATCTAAACTTGCCCAAATGTTATTTGAACAAGCTACAAACATTAATTTTTTCATCGGAAAAGCCGTCAATCCAGCCCATCAAAACCCAAATTTACCAATTAACTTCAGTATTAAAATGCAACTCATTGATTCTTTAATCACTCATCTTAAAACCATGGGTAAAACCATTACCGTTACCTACTTCTAGGAGGCGCATTATGTTACTATTTGATACCAAAGTTCAATACTTAAAATATAAAGTATTACGAGAAGTCGCAAAAGCTACCATTCATGATACCTTAGTTCATGCATACCGCGATATACCTTTAACTATTATTCCTGGTCCAAAACCAAATTATCGCTGTTGTATATATAAAGAGCGCGCCATCATTACAGAACGCATTAATTTAGCCATGGGCGGCGATAAAACAAATGAAAACATCATCGAAGTTATCCCTATCGCCTGTGATGAATGTCCTGTTGGTGGATATGAAGTTTCTCAAGCCTGCAGAGGCTGTATTGCCCACCGGTGTAAAACCGTATGTCCAAAAGATGCGATTTCTTTTGATCATAATCATAAAGCTGTGATTGATAAAACAAAGTGTGTAGAGTGCGGTGCATGTGAAAAGGTTTGTCCTTACCGCGCGATTATGCATTATAAACGCCCTTGTGAAAAAGCTTGTCCTGTCAATGCCATCACAATGAATGAGGCACAAGCCGCAACCATCAACAATGATTTATGTATCGAATGCGGTGCTTGTGTTTATCAATGTCCGTTTGGGGCTATTTCTGATAAATCAGAAATTATCGATGTCGTTGAACTGCTTAAAAACAGACGGTTTCACAAACAAAAGATATATGCCATAGTCGCCCCATCCATCTCAAGTCAATTTAGTTATGCCTCTCTTGGCCAAGTGATTAACGGCTTAAAAAACATTGGTTTTCATGACATCATAGAAGCTGCGCTTGGCGCAGATTTAGCTGCTCTACTAGAAAGCAAAGAACTGACCAAAAAAGGTTTCTTAACCAGTTCATGTTGTCCGTCTTTTGTCAGTTTCATTGACAAACATCATCCAACAATGAAAGAACATGTCTCTCATAACCTTAGTCCAATGGCAATCATTGGGCAACATATAAAAAAACAAGACCCAGATGCCTACACCATCTTTATTGGCCCCTGTACATCAAAGAAAAAAGAAGCGAAAAATCCAAAGGTAGAGCACGCCATCGATGCTGTATTAACCTTTGAAGAACTCCAAGCGCTTTTTGATGCATACGACTTAGATATAACCACACTAGCAGAACAAAAACTTGATAATGCATCTTATTTTGGCAGAATATTCGCACGTAGTGGCGGTCTTATCGATGCCATGCATCAAGCATTTAAAGAACAACAAATCACATTTGATTTTAACCCGATTAAATGTAGTGGTATTAAAGAAAGCCATATCGCCCTATTAAAAGCAAGCCGTGGTAAACTCCCACATAACTTTATTGAAGGCATGGCTTGTGAAGGCGGGTGTATTGGTGGACCATGTTGTTTAACCCATGGTCCTAAAGATTTAAGACAAGTTGATGCGTACGGTAAAGAAGCGTATGAAAAATCGATTAAAGATGCTGTCCTGCCTTTTAGTCTCAATTAAACAAAATTAGTAAATACGATAAAAAAAATATCACACATAAGAATTAGTGATATTTTTTTTATGGTATTTGAATTACATTTACTAATCAATTAAAGTCACAAATGTATAAAACCTTTATTAATCAATTTCTTTAACTATTTTAATTGCAATTATCTAATATCTGTATTTCTTTTTATATATCTACAACAAGCGACTTACTATCATATACACCATCTTGGGTATATACTGTAAGTAAGAAACAATTAAGAGGAGGGCACTTTATGTCAGAAAAGAAATCATTACATGATATCTTTCAAAAACCTGTTAAGACACAATCTAATCACCCAAAGTTACTATGTGTAGTGACTATAGTAGGGTTATTATTGATTGGTTTACTTTTCCCAATTGCAGGCCTTCCTTATGCTGTTGTAATGATTGACAATCATACAAAATATGGCAAACTACTGTTGGCTTTTTCGATTATTGG
>CAZXSS010000071.1:0-1202 GCA_964643385.1 uncultured Candidatus Izemoplasmatales bacterium | reverse complement strand
AAATATATAATATGTTTACTCTTTAGTCTAGGTAATAATTAGTCGTTGGTATATTCCTTTTTAATCGCTTATACTGCAACATCTAATCAATAGCTCCGCGTGCATAAATAGATATGATTTTATTAAACTTAAAATAGAAAATACATAGCATTAACCTCCATATCTATTACCCTCAGTAAAAAGGTGACAATAACAAATTAATGTTATCGTCACCTTAATTATATTTTATATTCAGTTTTGTTTATTTTAGTAAGTGCTGCATTATAAACATTAGGGAATTGTTCAATGTGATGCATTGTTTCATATACCTTGGCTTTACCAAATACATCATGAATAACACCCCAAATATCATTGCCAAGACTATATAGCCTTGATTGTTTTAATGGTGCATTATCAGTTTTTTCTTTTGGGTTTTTGTAAGGCGCTAACCAGTACTGGATTATGTCTTGTTCTAACTGTGCTTTTGTGTATTTATTATCTTTTATTTTTCTAATTGTTTCTTTAAAATTAGTGTATGTTGCTTCAAAATCATTATTGAGTATGGTCCACGATTGTTCATCTAATCCAATATTTTTGGGTGAATCATAAATACTTTTACTTAAAACACCTTCCGCATTGTTACAATATTTCACCGCTAACCCTTCGCCAATAAAATACATATAAAATAACGACTCTAAAGAAAGTGATGTTATAAAATCTTCTGTTAGTAACTGATTCATTCCTATATGATGAATTTCATGGGCAATTGATGATTTAAACGCATCAAGTGATACATCTTTTACAAGTTGCAATAAATCAAAATGGATATAGTCTTGGTAAAAATAGCCAAAACTCATGCCTATACCAACTGAAATTACCATATGTATATCATCTAACTGTAAATCATCTGGTAAACCGTTTTTAGCTATTTTAATTTGATTATCCAAAAATGTTTCATCAAATGATAGCTTGTTAAAATAGGTTTCATAAGTATCAAGGTGATGATATAAATCTAGATAATACGGATGATGAAGCTTTAACTGTTTATTATCAATTGCAGATGCATCTAATGTAGGAAACGTCATTAAATACGTTTTATAATCATCTTTATCAATGTTCTTATAACGATTAAACTCTTTTTTATAATCGCTATGTGATAACAATGCATCTAATAGGTCATGATTTATAGCATTGTTTCTTAACTCGCGAATATAATCAAACAT
>CAZXSS010000070.1:0-7055 GCA_964643385.1 uncultured Candidatus Izemoplasmatales bacterium | reverse complement strand
CTTTTCGTAACACACGGTTATAAAATTTATTATCTTCTTTTGCCATAAAAACATAAACAATAAACGATCCAACAACATTTGCAACAGTCGCAATGAGTGCAACACGCCACCATGGTTTTCCCGCAGTTCCGATAAGCGTCACAAAAAAGACCTCTACACCAGCAAGTGGTGTAATGGTTTCGATTACCGAATATATAAAAAGACCGTATTCGCCAAAGCTTTCCCAAAACGTACGGAAGGCTTCATACATACGGCCGATAATATCTACGATGTTATTTTCAACAGCATATAGAAATAAACGGCGCATGGTGTCACCCCTATCAAAGCGCGCTATAAAACGCCCATGAAACTCAATATATTATATCACACATATAAATTATAAACAATTTGAATGAATAGAAACATAGCTTTTTTTATTTTATAAAATTGTACCTACAGATACACAAAAATATACAATAGTTAGCTTCATTCGTGCTAAAATAAACATATAACACTTTTAAGGAGTTGTCATAATGAAAGAAATTGAGGCAAACAAAAAAGCATGGGGATTAATTGCTGAAGATCACTATAAGCGATTTAAACAACGATTAACCGATACCACATCATTACTCAACGAGATTATCACCGAGGAAATAGGCGATGTATCTGGTAAAAAGATACTGCATTTACAATGCAACACCGGTGCTGATTCTATATCATTATCCCGTTTAGGCGCTAAGGTAACCGGGGTTGATTTTGCCAAAGAAAATATCCATTATGCAAGAAAACTTGCAAACGATTTTAATGAAGATGTCCGGTTTATTGAATCAGACATCATGACATTACTTGATCATCACAAAGAAACCTATGATATTATTTTTACCACTGAAGGGGTTCTTGGTTGGCTTCCTGATTTAACCCAATGGGGTAAAACAATTAAAACTTTATTAAATCCAAATGGGTTCTTCTATATCAATGAATCCCATCCTTTTTTAATGATGTTAGATGAAGCAACCTTTACAACTGGTCCAATGAGAGTAAAATACCCTTATTGGGACAAATTACCTGATAAAGATGATATTATTGGTGGATACGCTTCTGTCGGTAAAAAAGCAGATAACTACTACTGGATGTATACCATGAGTGATATCATTAATGCTCTAGTATCAAACGGACTCGCGATTGATTGGATGCATGAAAATGATACACTTGGCTGGACTATTGGTAACATGGTTGAAGTCAAAAAAGGCCTTTATCAACATCCAGATTACAAACAAAGACTGCCAATGCAATTTAGTATTAAAGCAAGTCATAGATAATCTTTAAGTTACAATAAGCCCATCGATCTAAATACCACCACAGCCACAAAGATTGAGACAATCGCAAAACTTGTCGTCCACATCACCATTTGACTCGCTAATTCATCATCACCATCTAAACCTTTAGTAACCGCAACACTTGCTACCGCAACAGGCGTTGCAAAAATCCCAATAAGCGCTGCCCATGCATTGTCAAAATCAATGACGTGTCTTAGTAATACTGCAGCTGTTAACGCAACTAAAGGTACCATGACTAAACGACCAATAACACCGACAATAATTGGCTTTGCCAATGATTTAACACGGTGAAAACTAAACTGACCACCAATCGCAATAAGTGCCATAGGAATCGCAGCATCAGAAACAAAGTCTAACGTATCAGGAACCACAGAGATATGTCCTGTTATCCATTGCCACTGTGCATTAAAAATGACCACCAATGCTCCGAAGTAAATCCCAATCATTATCGGATTTAAAAAAGATTTTTTAAGCATCCGTCTAACATTTTCCCAAGTTAAGTTGATATTCGGATCAAATAATTGAAAATTTATAATCGAACCCATATTTGTAAGGGGAACTAAAAACGCATTCATCACAACAATAATAATAAACGCTTCATCGCCGCCTAACCTGAGCGCTAAAGGAACACCAATTATAACAAAATTACCACGGAAAATCGTTTGTAAAATAACAGGCCTAGCCGTAGGCTCGAGTTTAACGATTTTAATTAAAATTACACCTAGAACCATGACGACTAAAATCATTACAAAGGCAAACATTACAACATTAAAATTTATTTCACTAAACTGCGTTAGTTCAGACATTCCAGTAAAAATTAAGACAGGTAGTGCTATCACAAAGATAAAACTATTTAATTGACCTATAAATGCTTCATCTAAGATCTTAAAGCGTCTTAATCCATATCCAATTAACGCCAAAAAAAGTAATGGTGCTAACGCATTAAATGCAAAAATAAAATGTTCCATTATTTCACGTCCTTTATTAAGTCACTACTATTCTAACATATTTACCATAAAAAAACGCTTAAATAAGCGTCTTATTCATACGTGAAATCATCAGGATCAAACTTGTAATCTTCTGGATCATGCTCATATTGTTTTGGATCATCATAAAATTCATATTGATGATAATCAATCGGCTTTTTAACAACAACAATGTCATTATCGTGATGCCTATTATTAACTATCTTTTGGTAAATTGAACCCAAAAATACTACTATTCCCGTCACACCAAATATAACAAGTACTACATCGATACCAATGTCATACATCTCCGCCAATATCTCCGCTCCAAAAAATAGAACTGATACCATGATTAAACCGTACTTTTTCATTAGCCATCCCTCGTATTCTTACAACTACATTAATTATATACTAAGAAAGCGAAGAACCAAAGCTTTAAAAAAATCTTTGTGAGGTGAACCCTATGCAACATAAACTAACACAAGGCAATTTGATTAACAAGAATGGTGTCCTTGATGAGGCAGGTTATGCCTATTCCCTTGTCAAAACCTATAACAAAGATGCGATTGCAGCTAGTAAATTCCGCATCAAAGAGTGGGACTATTACTTTATTCAAAACAAAGATTTTGGACTTGCTATTACAGTATCTGATAACGGCTACATGGGGTTATTAAGTGTATCTTATATTGATTATAAACATGCACAGTATCACACAAAAAGCAAGCTTCTTTGGTTCCCGTTAGGAAACTTACACTTACCACGTAGTTCACAAGCAGGAACAATCACTTTAAAGAAAAAGCATTTTTCGTTGCGTATTTTCACCAAAGACCATACTCGTCATATCACTTTGTCTATTGACGATTTTATGAACAAAGCACCATTAAACCTTAATGCAACACTCTATAATGAACCTGCGCACTCAATTGTAATCGCAACCCCCTTTAAAAACAAACCCAAAGCATTTTACTACAACCATAAATTACTAGGCATGAATGTTAAAGGCACTGTTTTCATTAATCATGATACTTTTACGTTTACGCAAGATGATCTCGCACTCCTTGATTGGGGTAGAGGTGTCTGGCCATACCATGTCACATGGTATTGGGCAGCGATTCAAGGCATAATTAACGACAAAAAACTTACACTTAATCTAGGTTACGGCTTTGGTGATCTTTCTAAAGCAACAGAGAATATCATAATATACGATGATGTCCCATACAAGTTAAAAAATATCACATTTAATATACCGAAAGATAAAGATGGAACCCTCCACTATTTAGATCCTTGGACGATCACCGATGATTCTTATCAGGTATCACTTGTTTTCACCCCAACTATTGACCGAGAAGACACCATCTCCTTAGGTATTTTAAAAAGTGATCAACATCAAGTATTTGGCACATTTAGTGGTGAAATTCATTTAGATGATGATACCTTATTAACAATCAAGAACATTAAAGGCTTTGCAGAGGTTGTAGAAAATAAATGGTAATAAAAAAACGTCCAGAAGACGTTGATTATTTAAGTGGTCGGGAAGACAGGATTTGAACCTGCGACCTCCTGGTCCCAAACCAGGCGCTCTACCAAGCTAAGCTACTTCCCGAAAAATATGGCGCGCCCAAGAGGATTTGAACCCCTAACCTCTTGATCCGTAGTCAAACGCTCTATCCAATTGAGCTATGGGCGCATCTGTTAAGCAAACAGTAAAGAAATTATAACATACCAATATATGGTTTTCAATACTTATTTGAGCCGTTTTATATAATACCAAAAATACAGATGAAACGCAAGAATATTTACTTATTTTTTCAATTTATTTTGCGTTTGTAAATATAATTTTAACGCACTCTATGATACAATAGGTACGAGATCATTATAAGGAGTTGGAACAATGCAATATATTTTAGACATCTTAGGAATTATTTTACTCATTCCATTAAGTTTATTTGTTATTTATGGTGGAAAGCATCTACACAAAAACGAAAACATGTATTACATAGTCGTCGGGATTTTAACTACAATCCTAGGGATACTAGCGATTGTCGCACAAGTTGTTGATTACGATATTCAGAGTAACTCAGCCGTGCTATATGCGCTATTCTTCCAAGGACATGCAACACTCCCATTCTTTATTTTAGTGATGTTTGGTGGCGCATTTAAAAAACGAAGTAAGGCACAAATTACACTAATGAAAGTACGTCGTGAACTAGCTATTTTAGGTTTCTTATTTTTAATCCCTCACGCATTTTATCTTGTATGGCTCGCCTTAACCAATCTTAACCCCACAGGTACTATTGCGTTTTTGATTATGCTACCGTTATTTATAACCTCATTTACTGAAATCCGAAAGAAAATGCACCCTAAACAATGGAAAAGTTTACACAAATGGGCGTACTTAGCCTATGCGATGATTTATTTGCATTTAATCTCAATCACAGTGATTTTTAACTTAATGAATAATTCAGGTAATGATTTGATTTGGGGATTCATCCGTGCTGGAATCTATACATTAATCTTTGGATACTATACTTTCTTAAAGTTTAAATATTATATTTTAGTCGATAAACCACAACCTAAACAAGCGCAAAAGTAAACCTCTCGCATGAGAGGTTTTTTTATGAAAATAGAAATTTAAGAACATCGGGAAATCGCTTAGACCATGCGTTTTCATTATGTTTACCCCCAGCAACAACATTAAACATGAGTTTATTTGGTGGTAAAACAGTTCGTAAATAATTATAAACATCCATATTGCTAAAAACATAATCTTCTTGGGTACCGCCCGCAACTTCATCATCACCTGTATCAATGTACACCTTCTCTAATAGAGATAGATTACTTGCTTTTAAGTGCGATATTAAACGTGTTTTTTCTAAAAAGAAGGACCCCGATAAAGATGCCGTTCGCGCAAACACATTTGGAAATTTAGTTGCCGCATAAAGTGAAATATACCCACCCATCGACGCGCCCATTATAGCGGTGTGCTTTGCCTCAGGTTTGGTTCTATATGTCGCATCTATATACGGTTTTAGTTCATTGACCAAATAGTCAACATAACTATCACCTTTACCTCCATGTGTTGCTTTATTAAACGTAAATGCGTACGGTCCGTATTCATCTAATCTGTTCGTACCCTTTGCTGAACTTAGTGCAACAATAATAACTTCAGGTAAACTAGTATCTGCTTCAAAATGATTGGCTACTTCCCAAGTCATATTATATGCAGAATCTTGTTTATTAAATACATTTTGTCCATCATGCATATAAAGCACAGGATATGACCGATCAGACGTTTCATAGTCTTTAGGTAACCCAATATATAAATCAGCGTGTCTACCTAATGTATTAATCCATAGCGTATTTTTAGTGACATCCATACTATCATTCCTTTCATTAACATTATACCAAATTAAAAAGGCTGCATAAAGTTTATGCAGCCTTATATATTATGCTTCTTCGTTTTCGGTTCTTGGTAAAATTAAATTTAAAATGATTCCTGCGGTTGCAGCCAAACTCATGCCTTCTAAGCTAATTGCCTCATTGATTGGAATTAATGCACCGCCAAGTCCAATCACAAGCATGGTTGCCATAATGATAAGGTTTCGCATGTTCGATAGATTTATCTTGGCACGAATTAATACCTTTACTCCATTTGATGCGATTAATCCATATAAAATAATTGTCATCCCACCGATTACAGCAGCAGGAATACTATTGATAAACGCTTGCATATAGCCCAAGAATCCTAAGATAATTGCAATAATAGCCGCCACACCAACCACATACACACTACCAACTTTTGTCATCGCGACAACCCCAGTATTTTCACCGTACGTTGTATTTGCAGGACCACCCATACATGCACTAACAAATGTTGCTAAACCGTCACCTAAGATGGTTTTGTCTAACCCTGGGTCTTCAATGAAGTCTTTACCAGTTACTTCACCTAACACCGTATGATCGCCAATATGTTCAGCTATTGTCACAAACGCAATTGGTAAAAACATAAGTAACGCAGAAAAGTTCAGAGTATACGTCCCAATAAACTGAAAATCTGGAACTTGGAAAAACGAATAAGTGTTAAACACTGTTGTTATATCAACAAGACCAACTGTAACACTAAACACATACCCAACTAGAATAGCTATTAAAAAAGGAACAATTCGAAAGAATCCTTTCCCAAGTAAACTAACTGCAACCACCGTTGCAAAGGTAACAAAAGCCGCAAGGGGAATCGCAATGCCACTTTCACCATCAAGCCCTGCGTTTGAAATGGCAACATTCGCTAATCCAAGTCCGATAATGATAATAACTGGTCCAATTACTACTGGAGGTAATAATCGCTTAATCCATGCGCTACCAGTAAACTTAATGATTGTTGCAACAACAACATAAATAATCCCTACGGCCATAAGACCGATGAATGCACTACCAAACCCTGTAGTTTGCCCGGCTAGACTAATCGCCGCAATATATGCAAAACTGCTTCCTAGATACACAGGGACTTTTCCTTTAGTTACGCCAATATAGATTAGCGTTCCCACACCACTTGCCACCAAAGCAACACCAACGCTTAGTCCTGTTAATAAGGGAACCAATACCGTTGCCCCAAACATTGCAAATACATGTTGAAAACTTAATACCAACCATCTCACTAAACTTTTCGGTTTCTCGTTGATCTCAATCAACAATTTTTCTTCCATTCTTTCTCCTCCTTATTTTTTTCAAAAAAAAATTCTAAGTCGAAAGACGTAGAATAGGAATATAACAAAAT
>CAZXSS010000069.1:0-7150 GCA_964643385.1 uncultured Candidatus Izemoplasmatales bacterium | reverse complement strand
ATAAAAAAATAGAACTGCCTTTTGATATAAAAGGCAGTTCTTTTAATTAGTGTTTTGTATTGACAAAGACATCGTTAAACTGTCTATAAACTTTAATAAATGTTGTACATTTAGATAAGTGTTTTAATTTTGAAGCGCCAACATAGGTGCATGTTGAGCGTAAGCCACCTAAGATATCTAAGACACTCGCATCAACATCCCCGCGG
Organism: uncultured Candidatus Izemoplasmatales bacterium; assembly: GCA_964643385.1. GTDB lineage: Bacteria > Bacillota_I > Bacilli_A > Izemoplasmatales > Izemoplasmataceae > SLQR01. The sequence continues at coordinate 6,944 of CAZXSS010000069.1, read as the reverse complement.
TACGGTATTTTAACTGTTCGTCCTTCAGAACTACGGTAATCAGCGATCTCACCGTGGTGTTTAATCATCGCAGTAGAAGAACTCATGCCGTAAAACTGGATAAACTTTTTCTCTTCATAAATAGGTTTACCGGTCTTTTCATCGCGTTGCATTGTATTGTGATGTTCAACGATAATATTTCCGCCACCTTGATCGTGACCAGCAAACATGCCACCTAACATGACAAAATCAGCACCAGCCCCAAACGCTTTTGCGACATCACCAGGACAAGTACAGCCTCCATCACTTATGATATGCGCGCCTAAACCATGCGCTGCATCGGCACATTCAATGATGGCTGATAGTTGCGGATAACCAACACCAGTTTGAATACGGGTTGTACACACACTACCAGGCCCAATGCCCACTTTTACAATGTCGGCACCGCGCAATATTAGTTCTTGCGTCATATCAGCGGTGACCACATTTCCAGCGATAATGACATGATTTGGATAGGCTTTACGTACCTTTTCAACGTAATCTCCAAAATGTTCAGAATACCCATTAGCAACATCTATACAAATAAATTTAAGACTCGGATTCGCTTTAATAATCGCTTTTAGATTGTCAAAATCTTTCTTGCTTGTTCCTGTACTGACCGCAAAATGATCAGGATTTAAGGTGTTAATCGTACTTATTGTATCGACATCATAGGATTTAACTAAACACGTAAACAATTTATGTTTTTGTAAAGCAAGCGCCATCTCAATCGTACCGACCCCATCCATATTGGCGGCCATAATCGGAATGCCTTGCCACGTATAATTGCTGTGTTTGAACGTATATTTACGTTCTAGGTCTACCTCTTTACGACTAGACAATGTCGACCGTTTTGGTCTAAATAACACATCACTAAAATCTAACTTATCATCAAACTCGATTCGCATATTTATCACCTCGAAAAATTTATGACACTATTCATTATAAACGATATACACAAAATTAATACAGTAAATCTCAGAAAAATTCATGAAAATCAGTTGAGGATAATTATTTCACACCCATCTAAAGATAATCACATAATAAAGGCTTAGTTCCCTTTGAACTAAGCCTTTTTGTTTATTAGATGACAAAGTCACCATTTTCAAATATTTTAACTTCTTTTCCGTCTTTTGTCGTACCGACGATGTCTAAATCCTCACTACCAAACATAAAGTCAGAGTGGGCATTTGACATATTATAGCCAACCGCTTTTAATTCTTCGTCACTCATTGAAGTACCACCTTTAACATTCATTGGGTACGCTCTACCTAGTGCCATATGACAGCTAGCATTTTCATCAAATAAGGTATTTAAGAATAAAATACCAGAGTTAGAAATTGGTGAATCATGAGAAATAAGGGCAATTTCACCTAAATAAGAACTACCTTCATCGTATTCGATTAAGTTTTTAAGGCTTTCTTTTTCTTTTTTGGCATCGTAATCGACAACTTTACCTTCTTTAAATTCTAACCAAAAATCTTCAATGAGATTGCCTTGGAAGTTAAGTGGTTTGGTGGCGACAACTTTACCGTCAACACCAAATTTATGCGGCATAGTAAAACTCTCTTCGGTTGGGATGTTTGGATTAAACATCACACCTTTGGTTGATTTTTCGTTTCCACCAGCCCAGACATGATTGTCGACAAGTTTAATGGTAATGTCCGTTCCTAAACTGTTTTTAAAGTGGAGTGATTCAAATTGGAAATCATTTAAAATTTTATTGTGTTTTGCGAGGGTTGCGTTGTGTTCTTCCCACTCAGCAACTGGGTCGTTATCTTCTTCAACGCGGCACGCTTTTAAGATCGCGTTATAGAGTGCTTCATTTGCTTCTTCCCCTTTAAGATCAGGGAATACTTTTTCACTCCATACGGTGTTAGGTGCAGCTACAATGGTCCATTGTGCATGGTTACCCATCATATGTTTTTGGAAGAATTCTAACTTTTTACTTACGGCTAGTGATGCGGCTTGAATTTTTGACGCATCAATCCCTTTGTTTAAACCAGGAATTGGTGAGGTAATGCTGATAAAGCAGGCATTTTCTTCTACATAGTGACGCGCTTTGTCAACAATCCACTCGGGAATATCGGTTAGCGTTTCTTTATCTTGATGTTTAAAGCCTAAGCGACTCACGTAATCATCGCGCCAGTCAATTTGGACTTTTTTAGCTCCAGCAAGATACGCTTGTTTAGTAATTTCTCTTGCAAGGTCTGCGTTTTCTGTAAAACTACGGATTACTACTGGCTGTCCTTTTTGGACATTGGCGCCAATGTTTACCGCAAGTGATGCATATTTTTCTATTAAAGATTGTTTCGGCATATAAGTCATCCTTTCAATATAATATCTACTACCTAGTATACTAGGTTTTTTACGCTTTTTCTAGATTAAAACAGATGTTTTATTGAACTTGTGGTATCATGAGTAGATTCATCATTTTTATCGAATGCTTCGAGGAAGGTTACTACCTCTTTAGTCACTTGACTAGGCGTACTTGCGCCGCTTGTGACAGAGACTTTGTTTAGGGTTTTTAAATAGTCAACATCTAGGTCTTCAATCCCTTGAATAAGCGATGCAGTAATGCCTTCTTTTTGGGCAACACTGACGAGTTTGTTTGAATTGTTTGATTTAGGATCGCCAACGACAAAACAATGGTCGACGTCTTTTGGTTGGTTCATCACTGCAAGTTGGCGGGTCTTTGTCGCATCACATTGTTCTTCAATTAATACAGCGAGGTCATATTTTGCGCGTATAGCTTCAGTGATTTTATAGATATCAAATAGACTCATGGTCGTTTGATTGGTAATCGCAATGCGTTCATTATCAATACTTAAATCCAAGACATCTTCAACATTAGTTACAAGATGTACCTTATCACTATATGAAAGTGCTGTTTCACTTTCGGGATGACGTTTTTTACCGATAAAAATGATATCATAGTCTGCCTTTAAATAATTTTTAATCGTTTCTTGACTTGTTTTTACATCGGTACACGTCGTATCGATAATCTCTAACCCTTTACTGATGGCTTTTTCATAGACGAGGTCACTCACACCGTGTGCGGTAAATACAATGGTGCCATCATCAATCTCATCGAGTAACTCGAGTCGTGATTTATGGGTATCATCTAAGGCTTTGAGTCCTAACGCATTAAACTCATCGGTAATTTTTCTATTATGAACCACCATGCCTAAAACATGAATGGGTTTCTTAACACGATCATCATGCACCAAATTGCGCATAATTTTTATCGCATTGACAACCCCGTGGCAATAGCCTCTAGGGGTTAACGCTAATACTTCCATGATAATCCTCCTTAAAGTGGGTTTATTGATTGGATAATGTCACATAATATTATATAATAGTTTTGAAAGAAATGAGGCGTTAATATGAATTTTTCTAAACAGTACGTGATGGATGCCATCACTGACTTACAGTTTACCACATTTACCGATATACAAAAAGCCGTGATACCTACGGCCATTAAAAAACGCGATATCATCGCATCAAGTGCCACAGGAACAGGAAAAACTCATGCGTTTTTACTACCTGTGTTTGAACGTTTAAATGAAAAAGACCACACCATTCAAGCTGTCATCATCAGCCCAACAAGAGAACTCGCAACGCAAATTTATCATGCGGCGGTTCATATTGCCAGTTTTTCTGATAATCATCTTGATATTAGACTGTATACAGGCGGAAAAGACCGCGATAAAGAAGTTAGCCGCTTATATAAAACCCAGCCACAAATCGTAATTGGAACGCCAGGTAAAATTAAGGACTTAGCGATTCAAGAAAATGTGTTAAAAGTGTATAAAGCCAATATGCTTATTATCGATGAAGCCGATATGGCATTAGAAATCGGCTTTTTAGAAGATATTGATATGGTTGCTAGAACAATGACGGCACAGCTTCAAATGCTTGTCTTTAGCGCAACCATACCAGAAGCGTTAAAACCCTTCTTACGCAAGTATATGAAAAATCCTAAAGAAATTATCTTACAGGATAAAAGTTTACATAATTTAGACGTAACCCATACCTTTATCCGTGCCAACAGCCCAGAAGATAAAGAAAAAAAATTCTTAGAAACCATTAAAAAAATGAACCCCTATCTTTGCATGATTTTCGCCAACACCAAAGAAGAAGTAGAACGTCTGTCAAGACTGCTCTTCCAACAGGGTGAAAATGTTGTTAGCTTACACGGTGATATCAAACCACGTAAGCGTAAACAAATCATCAAAGACATTAACCGGCTTACCTACCAATATATTGTCGCAAGCGATATCGCTTCACGCGGACTTGATATTGACGGTGTTAGCCATATTATAAATTATGACTTACCAAAGGATATGTCGTTTTATATCCATAGAATCGGCCGTACTGGCCGCATGGGACGAAGCGGTGAAGCCATTAGTTTCTTCACTGATAAAGATACCCATGCATTTGCCTATATCAATAAATATAACATCGATGCAAACATCATCGGTAGACAAGTAAACGTACCAAATAAACCAAAAAAGAAAAGGTGACAGGATGATTAAACTCGGATCACACGTATCAATGAAAGGTAAAGATATGTTGCTTGGTAGTGTAGAAGAAGCTGTATCATATGGTGCCAACACATTTATGATTTATACTGGCGCGCCGCAAAACACGCGCCGTAAACCAACAGACACACTAAAAATAAACGAAGCTAAAAAAGCCATGAAAGAACACGGGATTGACCCCAAAGACATCGTTGTTCATGCGCCGTATGTCATGAACTTAGCCAATCCAGACCCAGAAAAACAACAATTCGCGGTAGATTTTTTAATCAACGAAATCAAAAGGACAGATGCCATCGGCGCAACCCAAATTGTACTTCATCCAGGCGCGCATGTTAAAGAAGGCGTTGAAACAGGGACCGATAACATCATTAAAGGATTAAATAAAGTCTTTGAGGCAACGAAAGATTTGGATGTGAAAATAGCGCTTGAAACAATGGCGGGCAAAGGCACTGAAGTCGGCCGTGAGTTCAGTGAGATTAAAACCATCATTGACGGTGTTGAAGATAGTAGCCGCTTAAGCGTTTGTTTTGATACTTGTCATACGCATGATGCAGGATACGACATCAAAGACAATTTCGATGATGTTTTAAAAACCTTTGATGACATTGTCGGTATAAACCGTATTAGCGTCTTACATATCAATGATTCTAAAAACAAAAAAGGGGCCGGCAAAGACCGTCACGCCAATATCGGCCAAGGCCACATAGGTTTTGATGCACTTCACTACGTTGTCAATCACCCGGTATTTGAAGATGTTCCTAAAATATTAGAAACCCCTTATATTACCGAAACTGATGACAGTAAAAAACGGCTTTATCCGCCGTATAAAGAAGAAATTAAGATGCTTAGAAGCGGTGAATATGACCCCACATTCATTGACCGTATCCGTAAGAAAAACCAGTAATTTTATAGTTGTTTCACACCCCCCACCAAAACTATGCTATAATAAAGATAGATTTACACAATCATCAGTTTGTTAGGCGGACAAACTGACATGATAAAATGGTGGAGTGCTTAAGGCACCCACCATTTTCTTTTAAAAGGAGGTCACTATGGATAAGCTTATAAATCATCCAATGATTGATGAATTAAAAACCGTGTCTGTAGAGACCTATATCAATCACCGTAAAACCCATTTTCCTGATGTTAACGATGATTTCACCGACTTAGAAGGCTTTAAAACCATGTGTGTTATCAGTATATCGTATGATAAACAAGAAGTGAAATGGCAGAAAAAAGGCTTCGGAAAAACCCCGAGGTATAGTTATGGCATTGATTACCATCTTGTCTATAACGCGCTATTTAATGAACTAGAAGCGACATTAGCTAAGCAAGGTATCCAGGCCAAAGGCTACGCTGACGTTAGTCCTATCGATGAGCGCGTTGCCGCAGAATTAGCCGGAGTAGGGTATATTGGGAAAAACCAACTACTAATCCATAAAACGTATGGAACCTATCATTTCTTAGGTGTTTTACTGATTGATCAAGAACTTAAAACTACGCCTAACCCACTAGATACATGCGGGTCGTGTACCAAGTGTATTGATGCCTGCCCACCTGGGGCATTAAGCGAAAATGGGTTTAATAAACATGTGTGTTCATCTTATATAACACAAATCAAAAAACCGTGGTCAATGGATGACGTTCGTTGGCTTAAAACCAAGGTTTTCGGCTGTGATATTTGTCAGAAAGTATGTCCTAAAAATGCAGATATATTTCCTGTTAAAAGAGATACATTTGAACCCGATAAACATAGCCAACTTGATTTAAAACAACTACTCACAATGTCAAATAAAGCCATACAACGCACCTATAAAGACTATGCGTATAGTTACCGCGGTGGATTGGTTCTAAAAAGAAATGCATTCGCGTTACTTTATAATCACCGACTTTACGATGCGTTACCACTCATGAAATCTACGTATGAAACCTATAAACATGTCCCGTGGTTCGAAGAAACTGCGCGCATGATCATAAAAGAAATGGAGAAAAAACAATGAATCATATCGTGCTATTTCAACCAGAAATACCGCAAAACACCGGAAACATTATGCGCACATGCGTTGCGACCAATGCCAAACTACATCTAATTAAACCGTTAGGGTTTTCTTTAGATAAAAAATATCTTAAACGCAGTGCTGCTAACTACTTAGATCATCTCGATTATGTTGTCTATGAAAACTTTGATGACTTTCTAAGTAAAAACACAGGCCGGTTTTATTTCTTAACTCGCTACGGAGAAAAATCTCCAGATCACTTCGATTTATCAACAAGTGATGAAGATATTTATCTAATTTTCGGCAGTGAATCAAGCGGTATTCCTAAAGCCATTTTACAAGATCATTTAGATACTTGCATGCGTCTTCCGATGAGTGAAAACGT
>CAZXSS010000068.1:0-7271 GCA_964643385.1 uncultured Candidatus Izemoplasmatales bacterium | reverse complement strand
TAACATTAACAAGTTGCGAGGAAGCAGAAGACACATCATTTGAGATTACGTTTGATCATGAAAACATGGAAACAGTAGAAGCAGAGTTAGATGAAACCATAGAACTACCTTTTTTAGAAGATGAAAATAGATTCTTTTTAGGGTGGGAAGATGACTTAGGAACGATACATACTGACTCATATATTGTAGATGGTGATATGACATTAACCCCTGTATTTGAGTTATTTGAAGATGTCTTAGAGTTAGAGTTTGATGACACTGAGATGACAGTTAGTATTACTAGTTATCAAGGCGCGGCACCATATGTTAAAATACCACACACCATTGATGATTATATTGTTCGTTTAATTGATAGAGAAGCGTTTGTAGAAACGGACGTGACACGTGTAGATATTCCGATGACAGTATATGGTATTAGGATGCATGCGTTTAAAGGTATGCCAAATTTAGAAGAAGTACATTTTTATGGTGAGTATTTAGGTACTGTAGAAACCATTCTGGATAAAGATGATTTTGATGAGATTATTGATACCAATGAGGTATGCCAGACGACTTCAATGGATGATGAGCCTACAGAAGATAATCCTTGGATCTTCGAGGATGGTTGTCCTATTGTTAAAGTTACAGATCAAACGATAACTAAAGGGCCTGATGGTAAAGTTTATGGTACTTACGACGTAGAACAACCTGCAGGAGAAGTCTCACATCTTCTACTCTCTCAAGATTTTGGGATAGAGCCATTTACAGGAAGTGATAATTTATCTACCATCACACTGCCTGATAAGTACGAAGGCTCTGTATCAAGGATTTTTAATGGCCTTGATAATCTTGAAGCAGTTTATATTGAGAACCATCCAATACTTTATTCTGAGAACGGCATTTTATACGGAAATGACGACAGCCTAGTCTATTATCCGAGTGGCTTATTGACCGAGGATTTCGTATTGCCAGAACACATAGAACATATTTATGGCTACATGGGTGTGTTCTATGGAAGTAGGATGGAAACCCTCACGTTACATGAAAGTGTTACGTTTGATAACGGAGTATTTGCGGGTCTTACTGGCTTAAAGAATATTGTGATTGATGGCGAAAACCCAGCTTATACAGTCGTTGATGGGGTGGTTTATAACAGCGATGAAACAGCATTACTTGTATACCCAGCAGGTAAAGAAGCCACAACATATACCACACCAAATAACATTACTATCATTGAAGAATACGCCTTTATGAATCAACAATATATTGAACATCTCATTATTTCTGAGGGTGTTGAGTGGATTTTACACCATGCATTTTTCACCATGCCATCATTAACAACCGTTGATATTGCCTCGTCAGTCGAATACATTGAGGAGGGGGATTTCCGCCAACCATCTGACGTGCTTGGGAATCTAGACACTGTCATTATAAGAAATGATAGCGATGTCATTCAGGCACCTGGTATTAGTTTTAGAGAAACTGACACATTAGAAATTTATGTACCAGATGCACTAATCACTGCCTATGAAGAGGATATGTATTGGCAGCATTATGCAGAATATTTTGTTCCTTTAAGTGACTTAGACACATAATATAAAACGGGCTCACCGAAATGGTGAACCCGTTTTTTAAAAGAGGAGTTATAACAGTGATTCTATATCTTTAGTTAATTTTTCTGGTTTAGTGGTTGGGGCAAAACGTTTAATAACACGGCCTTCACTGTCGACTAAAAATTTCGTAAAGTTCCATTTAATTTTAGAGCCTAGCACACCGCCTTTTTTTGATTTTAACAGTGTATAAAGTGGGTGTTCGTTTTCTCCGTTCACATCAATTTTAGCTAATTGCGGGAAGGTTATGCCAAAGCGCCCAGTGCATTGAGCATGGATTTCTTCTGAAGTCCCTGGTGCTTGTCCATTAAATTGGTTACAAGGGAAATCAAGGATTTCGAATCCTTGATCTTTATATCTTTTGTATAAATCTTCTAAAGCGGGATATTGTGGCGTAAGTCCGCATTCTGTTGCTGTATTTACAATTAATAGTACTTTACCTTTATACGCTTTAAGGGGAATATCGTTGCCTTTTAAGTCTTTTACAGTAATTTTATAAATGTCATTCATGGTATCAATCCTTTCGTTAAACTCAATTAAATTGTATACAATATATTTACAAAAGTCAATAGGAAGACTTGACTTTTTGTTTAAATCACATAAAATATAATTGTATACAATTTGATGAGGTGATACGATGTACGAGCAATTAAAATTACAAAACCAATTATGTTTTAAACATTATGTTTTATCAAAAGAAATTATTAGAAAATACAAACCGTTACTGGACCCACTCAACTTAACCTATACGGGGTACATTACGATGCTTGCACTTTGGGAAAAAGACGATGTCAGCATAAAGGACTTAAGTAAAAGACTATACTTGGATTCTGGGACATTAACTCCGTTACTAAAGAAACTAGAAAAACAGGGGTTTATTAAACGGAAACGTTTTAAAGAAGATGAGCGTATTGTTCATATTACAGTTACTAAAAAAGGGTATGAATTACAAGAGCAGGCGAAAGATATTCCTTTTAAGTTAGCGAAACGGTTATTTAAAGAAGGCGCATTAGATAAACGAACGTTACTAGAACATAAAGCAACATTAGATAAATTATTAGAACAATTTGATTAGGGTATTACAATATTTTAAGACATCATGTACAATAGAATTATATTATAGGAGGTTCATTATGAAATTAGATAAAGTAGTAAAACAATTAGATCAATATGCAGTAACGATGAAATTGGTTATGACACTGGCACTGGGCAGTATTATCTTCTTTTTAGGATCAATATTTTTACTAGCATTTGGGATTAGTCAAGTGTTAGTCATTATTTATATTACTTTGGTGTTAATGGGGATATTTATTGTCTACTTACTTGTACTAACAAAGAAAATAAACACGATTAAACGGGTACTTGATTTGGGTAAAGGGAAAGTCGTTGAAACGATGGTTGATACGGAGTTAGTTCAACCACAAATTAGATTTGTAGAAACAAGAGAAGAGAAAGATTATACAGTTTACTTTGACGCCAAAGATAATGCTTATCCTAGTATGATTGTAGATAAAGTCGAAGACGATTTGATTACGCTAAAACCTATTTGTGATTTAGAAAAGGGGACACAAGTTAAAATTCTTTATGTGGTTGATAATGGATTTAGTGTTATTGAGTTAGATGAATCAACTACATGTCTTTATGATACGAATAAAATCGAAGTGAAGTTGTAGTACACCACAATATTTCATAGGACTATGGGAAAATAATAGGGAAGTAGTGATGATGTGAAGCGGAAAGTGTATAAAGTTTTTAGAGTACTTATTTTTATTGCTTTTGTATTAAATGTAATTGGTATTTTTGTTGTCAGTAACGATAGTCAAACCTCAAGGTTTGCGTTTAATGCAATGCAGGCACTTTTGTTTTTAATTGTGTCTTTACTACCAGATTATATTGAAAAAAAAGCGAATGTGAACATGTCTAATCTGTTATCAATTATGTTTATTATCTTATTAATTGGACATTTTATTTTAGGTGAAATAGCTGAGTTTTATGTTTATGTGCGCGGGTGGGACTCTTTACTTCATGCGTTTAGCGGTGTAATTTTAGGTATTGTGGCCATGGCGATTGTTCAATACATCACCCAAGACAATAAAAATGTATATTTATCGCCGTTATTTATCGCCTTGTTTGCGGTTAGTTTTGCTGTGACTATTGCAGTCGTATGGGAGATTATTGAGTATATTATTGATGGACTATTTAATTCAAATATGCAACGCTTTAGAGATTCTTTGACTGGTGAAGCATTTGAAGGTAGAGAAGCGCTTAGAGATACGATGAAAGACTTAATCCTTGATATGATTGGGGCCCTTGCGGTTGCAATCATTGGATATTTAGATATTAAGAGACAAAATTTAAAACGGTGGCGATTATTTGAGGCAAAACCATGTCCAAAACCAGCACCAGTAAAGAAATAGGATTTTTCCTATTTTTTTATTTATAATGAATTACAATTTGTGTATAATAGAATAAACATGACTAATTAGGAGAGTGTACAATGGCAAAAAATTATAACTTAAATAACCATAAACAAGCCCGCGCTGTTTTACGCGTACTTGGTCCTATCATTTTAATTATCGGTATTTTATTTATAATCAGTGGGATACGAAGTTTTATTGGGATGGATAACTCGCCTTCACCAAGCTATATTGGTGATTCTAGACCAGAAGATAATTTTTTTCATAGCTTTATAGGTATGCCACTTGTATTTGTCGGCGTGGTAATGTCGATGTTTGGTTATATGGGAAAAGTTGCACGCTATCAAGCGAGTGAACTAGCTCCTGTTGGTAAAGACGTTGCCAATTACATGATGGACAATACCCAAGATAGTGTTAGAGGGTTTGCAGGCGCAATTGGAGAAGGGTTATCCCAAGGTAGAACGGAAACTAAAAATCAAAAACACTGTTTACAGTGTGGAAATGATTTAGATGAGGATAGTCAATTTTGTGATCAATGTGGGACAAAGACAGTAAAAAAATGTGTTGAATGCCAAACTGATAATGAAAGTGATGCAAAATTTTGTGACGCGTGTGGATACCAATTTTAATACAAGTGCCCCCTCATCCAACTTGGATGAGGGGGCACTTTTTAATTATAGTTTAGAATCATCTATTTTGTTTAGTTCATCTTCAATAGAAGGAATAATGGTTCTTAATGATCCAGGTTCGAATGGGTTTTTAAGTTCAGCAAGGTCGAGCAGTTCTTTAAACGATCGAGAACCTCCGGCTTTACAGAGTGTTACATAGCTTTCCCATGCAGCTTGTTTATTTTCTTTGGCCCGGTTAAAGTATTGGAAGGCGCAGACTTGCGCTAAGGTGTAATCAATCATGTAAAATGGAACGATGAATATATGCATAATCATTTGCCAGCTGTTTCCGCGTTCAGCGTAGTCGTTATCGTCATATTCACGGTATGGGAAATAGGTTTTTTCTAAGTTACGCCATAAGGCTTTGCGGTCATTGATAGACATATCTGGATTCTGGTAGATAGCGTGTTGAAACTCATCAATTGATGCGCCATAACTTAGTAACATGAGGGCTTGGTTTAAATGACTAAATTTATATTTTTCGGTATCTTCTTTAAAGAATAAATCAATATAAGGCCAAGCAAAGAACTCCATACTCATTGAATGTATTTCACTGATTTCATATCCAGCCATTAAATATTCTGGAACATCATGATGTCTACTGTTATACATTTGAAAAGCATGGCCTGCTTCATGAGTTAAAACATCGACATCCGCCTTAGTACCATTAAAGTTAGAGAAGATAAACGGACTTTCATAATTAGGAATAAAGGTACAATATCCGCCACCAGCTTTGCCTTTTTTTGTTTCTAAATCCATTAAGTTATTTTCTAGCATAAAATTAAAGAATTCACTTGTTTCTTCACTGATATCATCATACATTTTTTTGGCTTGTTTAACAAGTTCGTCTTTATCGCCTTTTGGAGTGGCATTTCCGCTTGTGTAATCAAGCGCTAAATCATAGTGCCATAGTTTGTCTAATTTGAGACGTTTTTGTTTTCGTTTTGTTAGTTTTTCATTAAGCGGAACAACAACCTCTTTGATTTGTGAACGATACGATGCAACATCTTCATGATTCCAATCTGTTCTTCCAAGACGCGCATAGGCTAGATCAATAAAGCTACCAAATCCAAGTTCATGTGCTATTTTAGTCCGAACTTTGATTAAGTCATCATATAACTTATCGAGTTCTTTTTCTTTGGTAAGTAAGACCGTTTCCGTCGCTTTTGAAGCACGCTTGCGAACATCACGGTCTGGACTTGAACTAAAGACGCGCATTTGACTTAAGTTGTAGGTGTTATCGTCAAAGGGGATTTCAATGCCAGCAGTAATAATATTGTGTTTGCTTGCGAGTTCACTTTCTTTTTGTAATAAAGAAATGATTTTTGGATCAAATGTTTTTAACGCGTTCTCAGCCTTTTTAAATAATAGATCTCCAAGATCTTTTTTTAGTTCATCTTTAAATGAAGAATCAAGAAGGGCTTTGTAGTAGTTGTTAACAAGAGAACTCATGATGGGTCCTTGTTCATTAAAGAAAGATTTTTCCTTGTCATAAAATTCATCTTTTGTGTTGATTGTATGGCGTATGTTAGCGATGCGAGCCATGGTGTTGAAATCAAAGCGAATTTGATTCATCGTTTTAATAGCACTAAGTTGATGGGCTTTTGATTTTGCATTTTTAAATCCTTCTAAGGCGCCATTAAACCTTGCTTTAATGTCTTCCATATTAGGTCGTTCATATTTGTAATCTTGAAATTTCATTGTATCACCTCATCTTTATTCTATCATAAATCATCGTGTTTGTTAGGTTGTAAGAAAGGAACTGTTTTTATTAGTTTATAAAAGACATAAAATACATGTGAATTTCTTTATCCAAATAGCGAGCCTACAAAGATAAGGTTCAACACAAATCCAATGATCATTGGAGTAAGGACACTTTGTGCTCTTTTAGGATATGAGTTCATCCAAACTAAATAAAGAATAAGTCCGACAATTGGCCATATAAGGATGATTATAAACAGTAAACATCCGATTGGTGAATCATCAACGCTTGAATAGACTACATTGTCAAAACGATTTCCGCAATTAGAACAGTATTCCGCGTTGTCAGGGTTTTCTTCGCCGCAGTATTCACAATGTTTCATAAAATATTCTCCTTTATTATGGTATAAATTCATTATATCATAGGCATAATCTATATCAAATAAATTGAGGATTTGTGCTACTATGAATAAGAGGTAGATAATCATGATAGGTAACATTAAAAATTTAACTAACAAATCTATTAAGCATCCTGATGCCAGTAAAGCATCGATGCGTGTTTTAATCAGTGAAACCGAAGGCTGGGATGATTACGTCATGCGGATAATTACCTTAGACCCCAATGGGTATAGCCCAAGTCATCAACTCGATTGAGCGCATATCAATTATGTAATTGATGGTGAAGGTACGATTATGATTGACGGTAAGGACACTGATGTATCAGCTGGAGCATACGCTTTCGCATTAGGCAATACGGTTCACCAATACAAACAACGTGGCAATAAACCATTTATATTTATGTGTATAGTTAAAAAAGAGTGACATCAAACATAAAAAAAGGACATGTGTCCTTTTTTTAATTTAAATCATTCATTGTAATGTCAGATTCATTTAGA
>CAZXSS010000067.1:0-7314 GCA_964643385.1 uncultured Candidatus Izemoplasmatales bacterium | reverse complement strand
GGGCAAAGATATTTTTAAGCGCACCACCGAGTTCAGCACCGATTAAATCGGTACTTGAATATACTCTAAAATAGTCTTGATTATGAAGTAAGTTTTGTACGTATTTAGCATCGCTTTCATTATCACTTGCGCTGGTAATTAACGTTGTCATACCTTTGACAACTTCTTCTGCATGTGATGGTCCACTTAAGGCGACAAAACCTTTCATGTATTGTTCGTCAATCATTTCTTTAAAGATTTCTGAGACACGTTTAAAGGTTTTTGGTTCGATCCCTTTGGCCGCGTTGATAAATAGTTTTGGTTTCGTTAAATGTGGCAACATATTTGAAATAGCTTCTCTTAATACTTTTGTTGGAACAACAAACAAGAGCACATCCGAGTGATTAACTGCGGCTTTAATGTTTGTGGTTGCTTTAATGCTTTTTGGAATATATTCGTTTAATTGTAAACATATATGTAAGGTATTAATTTTTTCAACAATTTTCTCATTAACATCATAGACTAACACATCGTGGGCGTTATCAGCTAAGACTTTGGAAAGACCTAAGCCCCAAGAACCCCCACCAATGACAGTGATTTTCATATTAATCCCGCTTTCTTAATAAGAGTTTTATTGGTGTTCCTTTAAAGCCAAACGCTTGTCGTAATTGATTTTTAATATATCTTCCATAACTAAAGTGCATCCATTCTGTATTATTAACAAATAAAATAAACGTTGGTGGTCTTGTGCTAACCTGTGTTGCATAATATGCTTTCAATACCCCACCACGGTTATTTTTTGGTGGGTTCATAGCGAAGGCATCGGCGATCACATCATTTAACACACTGGTTTTAACGCGTTTTGTATAGGATTCAAAGACTTCTTGAATAAGTGGGAAAAGGGTATGAACACGCGCTTTGGTTTTGGCTGATAAAAAGACAATCGGTGCATGTGATAAATACTGGAAATGCGCACGGATTTCGTCTTCCCAGCGATTCATCGTGCGGGTTTCTTTTTCTACAAGATCCCATTTATTAACAACAATAATCACTGATTTATACGCATCATCTGCGTAGCCACCAATTTTTTTATCTTGTTCGATTATGCCAGTTTCTGCATCGATTAAGAGTAAACATACATCACTGCGGTCGATGGCACTCATTGCTCGCAAGACACTATATTTTTCGGCGTTTTCATAGACTTTACCGCGTTTTCTTAACCCAGCAGTATCAATGACAACATATTTTTGATCGTTGTGTTCAAAGAGTGAATCAATAGAATCACGGGTGGTACCAGCGACGGTACTAACAATGACTCTTTCTTGTCCAATCAAGGTATTCATAAGTGAACTTTTCCCAACATTTGGACGACCAATTAATGCCAGTTTAATACGATCTTCTTCGTAAGGTTCTTCAGTTGCTTTGGGTAATTTTTCAATGACAGCGTCTAATACATCACCCAAGCCAATCCCGTGGATACTACTTAACGGAAGTGGGTCGCCAAGTCCTAATGAATAAAACTCATAAATGGTGTCTGTAAATTTAACATCATCGGCTTTGTTGGCAACTAGAACAACCGGTTTTTGTGCTTTGTAAAGCATACGCGCTATGAATGAGTCGGCTTCCGTTATTCCGGCTTGAATATCGACAACAAACATAATCACGTCGGCTTCATCAATTGCGATTTCAGTTTGATTTTTAATTTCATGCATAAAAGGGGCATCAACAAAATCGATGCCACCTGTATCAATGATATTAAAATGTGTGTTTAACCATTCTGCTTTTGCATAGATACGGTCTCTTGTGAGTCCTGGGGTTTCATCGGTGATCGACATGCGTTCTCCGATAATTCTGTTAAAAAGGCTTGATTTTCCTACATTGGGCCTTCCAACAATCGCAACTGATGGTACCATATGACCACGTCCTATTTAAAGTCTTTAAGTTTCTCAGCGAAGAGTTCTCCTAAAGTTTGTGTTGTATCTTCTTTGTTTTCACTTTTTAAATGTTTTTTGTATTCATCACGTACTTGTTTTTCATCGTAATCTTTTTTACTAATGACCATTTGCCATGCACGTTTATCAAAACGTTTAACGATGGCGTTAATAACGTCACCTTCTTTAAGTTCTTCAGAAACTGATCCAATACGGCGGTCAACGATTTCACCAATTGGTAAAAATGCATTAACATCATGAATGTCAACAATTGCCCCGTTATCTTGGATTTCTTTAACCTCACCTGATACTGCTTGTCCAACTTTAACGTTAACATCTTCCCAAGGGTTATATTCTAAATGTTTTTTAGATAACGTCATACGTTTGTTTTTTGAATCGATATTTAAAATTTTCACGTTGATTTCGTCTCCGACTTCAACATCACCAGCGACATTGTGACGCGGGTCCCATGAATAATCGTAACGGTTTAACATACCGACAACTTCTTTTTCAACTTCAAGTAACATACCAAATTGCATTTTTTTAACAACTTTACCGGTAACTTCGTCACCGACTTTATGGTTTTCCTGGAAGGTATCCCACGGTGTTTTTTCTAACGCTTTCATTGATAATGAACGTTTATCATTTTTTTGGTCAATGATTTTAACGGTAACCGTTTGGCCTTCTTTTAAAACGTCACTGACATTTTTAACGTTGTAGTGTGAGATTTCTGAAATGTGAAGTAATCCCTCTACTTGTCCGAAACGAACGAAAGCACCATAAGGCATAATACGTGATACTTCACCTTCTAAAACATCACCAACGTTAAGATCTTTTAGTTCTTCTTTCTTTTGTTTTTTAAGTTCGGCACGTTCCACGATTTTGTGTGAAACAATGACACGGTTACGTTTAATTTCTATGACACGTACTTTTAGTGTTTTACCGATATATTTCTCGGCGTCATCACTTGAGACATAATCCATTGAGATTTCACTGAATGGCATAAATAAACGGTCGTATCCGATGGCAGTTAAGACAAGTCCACCTTTGTTGGTTTTAAGAACTTTTGCTTCAAAAGTAGTATCTTCGTTGAAATATGTTTGAAGTGTATCAAAGGCTTTTCTTTCTTCTATTTCGAGTCTAGAGAGTAATACAATACCTGCCTCATCATCAACTTTTTTAACGATGACCTCAATTTCATCACCTTCTTTGACAACCTCCTCACATGAGTCGACTGGTTGTTTGGTGAGTTCGTTTAAGTAAATCGTTCCTTCGGTAACGTAACCGATATCGACTGTCACCTCGTTTTTTGTCACCTTGTAGACAGTACCGGTGATTATGTTGTTGACTTTTACATCGCTTAATTTTGTTTCCATATTGTTTCATCCTCTCTAACTTTTGCTTTTATAGTTTCTATTACTTCATCAATGCTCATATCTGATGTATCGATAACAATCGCGTCTTCTGCGGCTTTCAGTGGTGTATGTATACGATGTGTATCAAAATGATCACGAGCAATAATTTCTTTTTTTATATCCTCCAAAGAGGTGTGAATATTGCGGTCAAGATTTTCTTTATGGCGTCTTTTCGCACGTGTTTCTACATTGGCGGTCAAGAAAAATTTAAAGGTTGCGTTTGGTAAGACATTATAGCCAATGTCTCTACCGTCCATCACAACATTTAAATTTTTGCTTAATTCTTGCTGAATTTCAACCATTTTATTGCGAACGGTTAAATGAGAAGAGACAAGCGATACGTTGTTTGATACATCCCGAGTTCGGATATCCTCGCTTACATCTTTACCATCCATGTAAAGATTGCCATCGTGGTATTCAAACGTTGTATTGTCAATAAAGTCAAAAGCTGTATCATCGTCTAGTTTAACCCCTAGACGCATCGCCTTTAGTGTTACCGCGCGATACATCGCGCCGGTGTCAATATACACAAAATTAAAGGCCTTGGCGACAAGCTTAGCGATGGTGCTTTTGCCAGCTCCAGCAGGGCCATCAATTGCGATTTGTATTTGTTTCATTTGATCACCTCTTTAAAATCATAACTATTATATCACAAAAGGGGCAATTCTTATAACCTATTACTAGAGTTTTTTTTGTTAATTTTTTATTATTTATTGTCGAAGGCTTAATAAAAGGCAAAGGACAATTCATCCGGTAAATAAATAAAATGTATCTTGATAATGTAAGCGCTTTTTGGTATACTTTTACATAATAGTTGTAACTTGATAAGAAGGATGGAGGATTTATACATGAATACGACTTTATTTTTAATCGTATCCTTGGTTTTTAGTATCTTGGCCATGCTATATGCAGTGGTCCTTTTTTTAAAGATCAAAAGGGTGCCAAAAGGTAACAAACGTGTAGAAGAAATATCAGGGTATATCCGTGAAGGTGCGATGGCATTCTTAAAACGTGAGTATACGATTTTAGTAGGATTTGTTTTTGTTTTAAGTATTGTGATTGGACTTGCGATTAACTGGCCTACTGCATTGACTTTTGTACTGGGTGCGTTTTTAAGCGGGCTTGCAGGGTATTTAGGCATGCGCGGGGCGGTTGCCTCTAACTCACGTACAGCAACAAGTGCCAATGATTATGGTATGAATAAGGCTTTAGACATCGCCTTTAGTGGTGGCGCTGTTATGGGTATGGCGGTAGTTGGGCTAGGATTATTCGGGCTGATTATTGCATATCTTGTTGGTACCACGTGGTTTAATATGCCAATGATTGAAGGGATTTTAGAATCAGACGGAACAATTACAACCGCTGTTTCTGTTAAAAACTTGATTCAGTATATTACAGGATTTGGACTTGGCGCATCATCAATTGCCTTATTTGCCCGTGTTGGCGGGGGAATTTATACAAAGGCAGCCGATGTTGGTGCTGATTTAGTCGGTAAGATTGAAGCGGGTATTCCTGAGGATGACCCACGAAATCCTGCGGTTATTGCGGATAACGTTGGCGATAATGTTGGCGATGTTGCTGGGATGGGCGCCGATTTATTTGAATCCTATATTGGCTCATTAATTGCGGCAATTACTCTTGGAGCACTTCTTGGTACTGAACATAATTTAGAGTGGGCTTTATTCCCAATTATTTTAGCGGCAATCGGAATTATTAGTGCTATTTTAGGAACAATAACCGTTCGCACAAAAGAAGCCGATGCTCCGCATAAAGTCCTTAAAAAAGGGACCTATGTTGCGGGGGCAATTCTCTTTATAGGCGCATTGGGTTTAACGTATTATTATGCAATAAATGATTATTTTAATGAATTCGCATCAAATTGGTTTGGTCAATACGGACCACTTGTTGCGATTATTGCAGGACTTGCAGTTGGTATTATTATTGGGTTTATAACGGAGATGTATACATCAGCCGATTATAAACGCGTTAAGGCTATTGCCAAACAATCAGAAACGGGTCATGCTACGAATATAATCGGTGGATTATCAATTGGCATGGAATCTACTGCCATCCCAATTATTTTACTTGGGGCGGTTATTTACATCTCATTTCAAGCCGCAGGATTATACGGTATTGCCTTAAGTGCCGTTGGGATGCTTGCAACAACCGGAATGACGATTGCCATTGATGCCTATGGGCCAATCGCAGATAATGCAGGTGGTATTGCAGAGATGTGCGATATGGATCCTAAAGTCCGTGTGATTACTGACAAACTTGATAGTGTTGGTAATACTACCGCGGCAATTGGTAAAGGATTTGCCATTGGAAGTGCAGCACTTACCGCGCTTGCCTTATTCAGTTCTTTTATTCAAGCAGCCGGGTTAACTGATGGCATTAATATTGCCACACCAAGTGTTATTATTGGGATGTTAATTGGGGCGATGCTTCCATTCTTATTTAGTTCACTAACAATGTCTTCTGTTGGTCGTGCGGCTGGTAAGATGATTGAAGAAGTGAGAAGACAGTTTAAAGAAATGCCAGGGATTATGGATAGAACACAAAAGCCTGATTATGCACGTTGTGTTGATATCTCAACAAAAGCAGCGATTAAAGAAATGATTATTCCTGGATTACTTGCAGTTGGTGCTCCGTTACTCGTTGGGTTCTTATTAGGCGCTGAAGCACTCGGGGGATTACTAGCAGGGGCACTTGTAAGCGGAATCAGTATGGCAATATTCATGGCCAATAGTGGTGGTGCTTGGGATAATGCGAAAAAATTTATTGAAGAAGGTAACCACGGAAACAAAGGCAGTTTTGCCCATAAAGCAAGCATTACTGGAGATACGGTTGGGGATCCATTCAAAGATACCTCAGGACCATCCATTAATATTTTAATTAAGTTAATGACCATCATAAGTTTGGTTTTTGCGGCATTATTCGGCACAGGAATTATGTAATTAATAAAAGCACATTTCAAAAATGAAATGTGCTTTTTAAATGTTTTTAATCGTTTAGTTCCATTATGTCATCTAGTGTTTTTTCAAGTTTTTCAAGTTCACTAACAAGGTTACTGTACATCTTTAGTGAAAGATGTAATTTATTGGCAATTTTGTTTGGTACTTCGATAATATCTTGATAGAGTGTTCTTCCCTTGTCCGTTAATGTAATATCAAGTTTGCGATGGTCTTGTTTATTTTTCATGCGTTTTATATATCCGATATGTTCGAGTTTTTGTAATATTGGTGTAATGGTTCCAGTTTTAAGATTTAATGTATCACTTAAGGCTTTAAAGTCAATCTTTTCATATTCAAACACCACCAACATCGTCACATATTGCGGGTATGTTAAGTTGAATTTTTCTAATAAAGGTTGATATGCTTTCGTCATTTTACGTGACACAGAATACAATCTAAAACATAATTGATTATCTAATAGAAGTTGTTCATTTTTCATAGTTACACTCCTAGAGTATGCTTTGTTTAATCGTACACAAATAGACTCAATATTACAAGTCTTATACTTATGAATTGTCTTGTTTCGTTTAATAAAAAAGCGCCTTAAGCGCTCTTGGTTTAATCGATATGTTGTTTAATGAATGCGATAGGTTTAATCTTTGTATCTTTTTCTATCATCGCAAAAAATGCTTCTTGTTGGGATTTCGGTTTTCTTAGTATTTCTAGTATGGCATCTTTAATCGCCGTTTCAAATGGAATGCGTTGATTTAAGTAATGGTATGCAAGGGCTTTATAGTAATAGAATCGGTCAAGATTATAGTGAATAAAGTGCAACTTACAAAAGGCAATCGTATCATTAGCACATTGTATGAGTTCATCAAAACGTTTAAGTCGTCCAAGGTTTTTGATAATGAAAAACTGATTTAGTAAAACAACATAAGGATTGGTAATGTCAATATATTGATTAAGACGGTCAATTGTTAATAGTTTATCGACTATTTTAGCAATTTCCTTTTTATCGTGTTGCATAATAAG
>CAZXSS010000066.1:4387-7329 GCA_964643385.1 uncultured Candidatus Izemoplasmatales bacterium | reverse complement strand
TAGAAACCAATAGAGACACTTTTTTAGGTGAGTATGGATACGGTACATTTAAATCTCCTAAGGCATTAAACAATGCAGAATTAAGTAATGAAGTTGTCCTTAGGGGCAATAACATTGGGGCGTTAATGCACCATTTAGATAACATTGGCGCAAGTGAAACAAAGCGCATTTTAACCCAACTTGGACAAACCGATAATATAGAAGCCGAGAGAACAATGATTCAGTTTTATAGAGATGAAAAAAACGTCGATAAAGCGTTCTTAGAACTCAATAAATACTGGGACACCTTATTGTCAAACTGTGTCGTTGACACACCAGATAAAGCCATGAATTCAATGTTAAACGTATTTAATCCTAGACAATGCAATACAACATTGAACTGGTCTAGATATCTATCCTTATATCAGTTAGGCCTCGGTGCGAGAGGTATTGGTTTTAGAGACAGTTCACAAGACATTATGGGCGTCGTTGGTCATTCACCAAAGCAAGCTAAATCATTATTGATTAGTTTACTATCTGTACAAAAAAGAGACGGATCCGCAATGCATCAATTTAATCCTAAAACCATGCTTGCAAATGAAGGCGATTCTCGAGAAGAAGAAGACCGAGATAATTTTTATGGGGATGATCATCTATGGGCTGTTTTAGCCGTTAGTGCCTACTTAAAGGAAACAGGAGATATGGAATTTTTAAATAAACAGATACCTTTTTATGATAAAGATAAAACAGATAAACCAATTGAAAAAGGTACTGTTTTAGCGCATTTAAAAAGAGCGCTTGTGTTTACAAAAAAACATACAGGTAAGCACGGCTTACCCTTGCTAGGATTTGCCGATTGGAATGACACAGTGAATTTACGACCTGGCGCAGAGTCAATCTTTAATGCAAATTTATATGGTGCGAGTCTTTTAGAAATGATTGATTTAGCTAACTATCTCGATAACAAAGAAGATAGCTTATCATATGAAGAAGACTATAAAAACATGCAAACTATTGTGAATAAGCATGCATGGGATGGCGCATGGTATGTACGGTATTTTGATGCAGATGGTAATGTGTATGGGTCTCATAAAAATAAGCATGGAAAAATATATACAAATGCCCAAAGCTGGACTGTGATATCTGGATTTGCGCCAAAAGATAGAGCAATTACCGCATTAAATTCCTTAAATCGTTATCTTAACACGCCAAAAGGGATTAAACTAAGCTATCCAGGTTATAACGGCTATGATCCAAATATAGGCGGTGTAACAAGTTATCCACCTGGTGCTAAAGAAAATGGGGGAATTTTTCTTCACTCAAATCCATGGGTGATGATAGCAGAAACCATGTGCGGACACGGTAACCGCGCCTTTGAATACTATAATCAAATCAATCCGGCGACTAAAAATAGTATCATAAAAGAATTTGAATGTGAACCATATGTATATCCTCAAAACATACTTGGAGATGAACACCCGCAGTTTGGACTTGGTAGAAACAGTTGGTTATCTGGAACAGCATCTTGGACTTATCAAGCAGCCATTAAACATATCCTTGGTATATTACCAACCTATAAGGGATTAAAAATAGATCCATGCATTCCAAGTGATTGGACACACTTCAAAGTAAAAAAGGTATTTAGAAATCATGTTTACCATATAGAAGTAAAAAACCCCAATAAGATTGAAAAAGGTGTTAAATCTATTACCGTCGATGGTAAAGTCATTGACGGAAACGTTGTTCCGATATTTCATGATAATAAAGACCATAGCATCACTGTGTTAATGTCATAACTTTCACCGTTTTTAGATGAAATAGTAACCTTTTATGACCTATTATACTAGTTGACCTTGCTTTATTTTATCATAAAGCTTGAATTCTTACTTTGCCTATCTACCAAACCATACTAACACCAATAAACAAACTAAAATCTATAGTTTTAAAAGAATAGTATCATTATCATCACTAGCGTTAAAACGTAGTGTGATTATTTAAAAAATCGAACTAAAAATATTTTGGTTAAAAATTGATCTCTATAGTAACGAGTTTACTTATTGAGTTCAGTTCATTTATAATAGAGAACCATTATTGGGTTATTTTTTTGCCGGTGTTCCAAATTCAATTGTTTCAATGGTTAGATGGTCTAATGTCATAATATCGTCTTTAGAAAGTGTAAAATCTACATTAGCATTTGCTTTAATGTTTACTGGGTTAGAAGAACGCGGTAATGGTAGAATATTTTTGTCAAGAATATACCGAATACAGACTTGTGCAGGAGAAACATTGTATTTATTGGCGATTGTTTTAATAGTTTCATTATCAAGCGTTCCACCTCTACCTAATGGTGAGTAAGCTTCGACTAAAATAGAGTGTTCTTTACAGTAGGCAACTGTTTTTGTTTGAGTATGGCCAATATGGAATTTAATTTGATTGACATGTGGCACAATATCACAGTTTTTAACAATATTTTCTAAATCATGGTGATCAAAGTTCGATACACCAATTGCCTTAACTTTACTTTCATTATATAATGTTTCTAAAGCTTTATAAGCACTGATGTTTCCTGAGCTGTAATCACTATATTTTTCATTCCATGGCCATGGTGCATGGATGATAAATAGATCTACATAATCAGTGTCTAACGCTTTTAATGTTTCATGAAACGCAACAAGCGCTTCATCATACGATTTAATTTCAGCACGAAGTTTAGATGTGATAAAAAAAGCTTCTCGGTCTATACCAGAATCTTTAATAGCGCGACCGACTTCATGCTCATTTCCGTAGTTTTGCGCTGTATCAATATGTCGGTATCCTACATCAATAGCGGTTTTAATCGCATTATATGCATCTTTGCCTTTGAGTGGTGCTGTACCGAATCCAATCTTTGGAATTAAAACTGAGTTTGTTAGTTTATATGTCTTTGTTAATAATGTCATAATCATTCTCCTTATTCATATGAT
>CAZXSS010000066.1:0-4287 GCA_964643385.1 uncultured Candidatus Izemoplasmatales bacterium | reverse complement strand
TTAGTTTATATGTCTTTGTTAATAATGTCATAATCATTCTCCTTATTCATATGATTAATTTATTATACCATGATATATAAAACTGTATCAAACTTACATGTCACAAACAAGGAAGTAGAAGTGCTATAGATCAAACTTTTAAAGCAAACAAAACAAAGAAAATATAATTTAGATAGACAATGTTTATTAATATGAAGGCACAATTTTTTATATTAAGAGGATTTTTAATATTATCTAAATCTAAATATTTAAGACAAACGGATAATCAAACAAAAAATCAGAAGAAAGAAGTTGTTATAATGAACAAAGCGTTATTAGTCATTGAGTAGTTGATTGATAATTTTAACTAGGCTGTTTAAAGAATGATACGTCTATAAAAAAACACATAATTACTAAAGGAGTATAATGATATGGATAAAACAAAAACCAAGTTTTCGCAACACATTAAATTGCATTTATTGATTTTAGTTGGCTATATTGTTTTATTTTTAGGTAGTTGGGCAACATTTATCATTGGAGCATTTTTCTTTATCCCCATCTTACTTGGCATAAGTTACGCAGTATTTGGTTTATACAAAGAAGAACCTATAAATATTAAAGACGCTTTTAAATATATGGATAAATATAGTCGATCAGCTGCATTGTCACACTATACCTTATTGAGTCTTATTTATGGTTTATTATTAGCTCTTATTCCACTTATAAGATATATTTTACTAAACATATTCCCTCGAAATACATCAGAACTGGTTATAAGTATACTATTAGTTAATTTTATTACCATTTTAATATATATATCATTGCAAACCATTGTCTCGTTTGCAACAATCATAAAAATTGATACCAATGTATCTACGCAGCAGGCAATCTCATTAAGTAAAAAAATGGTATTTAGTAAACCACTTTATTTTATTGGCATGAGATTTTTATTCTTTTTTAGAAATATAATCACTTTCATGTTATTAGTTTTACCAATTTTGTATTATTATCAGATTATAGAATCTCCTAATAGTATTTCTGGAAATCCTGTTACGATACTCTTTATAGTTTGGTTTGTTTTACTTGTATTAAGCACCCCATTTTATGAAAAAATGATGGTAAAAACCTATTTAAAGAACAAACATCAAATAGTTGAATTAAGTTATCATCAAGAATATTAATTATAATATAATTCTTTGATCGTTGTTCGTTAAGCATGGGGGTCATAGATAATCACTTTTTAATATTCCCACTTATAAAAACCGTTATACCTTATTAAAAAATAAAATAATGGTAAATATTTATCATAAGAGGAGGTATATTATGGAAGGGATTTTATTAGCCATTTTAAGTATTCTCTTATGGCCAGTAGGGATTGTATTGTTTTTTGTTGCAAACAACAGAAAAGACGCCCAACTTATTTAATTTGTGGCATCATTGGCTTGGTGTTTTCCGGAGGCATATTGCTTGGATAAAGCCACTTTATATTAATTAAACCAACATAATTATTTCTTATTATAAAGGCCAGATTATTACATGGTGAGTTTGTATAAATCCCTACATTAGCGAATGGTCTAACAACTAGATTAATACTTAATTTTGAATTGATGAAATATGGGTATGCATTCATTGTTATAACAAAGGATAGAAGAGCTGAATATTATGAAGTATTGGACTTAGCACATACGTCACTAGATTACTCAAAATTTATTCAGTTAATATCTGATTTCTTAGTTGATCTGAATCATTATGGCTAATGTCATAAATTAGGTTAGTGGACGCTGATAAGTTTCAGGGATCCTCAACTCCACCATTTTAACTATTAAAGTTTATTTCCAGCTCTAAATATAGTTTTAACGCCTTTATTTAGCGTTTTATCGAAATAATCTTTTTTATTTACTTGTATAAATATCCCAATAAAAGGAGTAATAAACTAAAAATATGAGCAGTTTTGTTTAGTTTATCGCTAATTTATTGAATTAGTATTTGAGGGGATTTGGATTTCAGTGCTTTTGCCAAAAACTGTGGAGTTTAGGTCCGGTCAATTTTGAATTATAATGGCTTTATATAGTGATCTTAAAAAAACCTTATGACCAAAAATTGATTTAAAAACTAAAAATACATGTAATTTTAAACTGTCAAATTCAGCTATTATTGCTCAATTTTTATAGACTACTATTACAAATAAATCTTTTGGTGATATAATAAGATAGTGTTAAATAAATGTCATATAAACAACTGATGTTACGTTTTTGTAACAAAGCCTTTAATTAATAATATTCTTTTGGGGAAACGGACTATAAAAATTATGTTTTACTATGTGGGTACTTCATGTTAATTCTATCTATCTTAAAATGGTCAGCATGGGTTGGATTTATATTGATTCTTGTTGTAATTAGATAGGAAGTATTATGGAAGGACACAAAAAAGTTAAGTTGGAGAACGCTTGTTATTTTGTATATTCTATTTGTGACTTTATTTGTTCTTGATGATGTTTATGGATTTCTAGATAATATTTAAAAATAATTTGGTTAATAGACAGTTTTCTTTTGCCTTTATTAGATCGTTTTTGTCGAAAAAAAACAGGTGTTAAATGGCTGAATGATCTATGTGGCGCACTGTATTAAAAAAAACGATAATTTTGTAAATAGAATCTCTTAAATGATTAAAACTATTATTGATGTGGTTGTATATTTCTTCGTTCTTTGAACTTGCAAAGAAACGTTTCACAGTTGAATTATCATATAAACGTTTTAATTTAAAAAAATAGGAACTTTTAGTATTGTAAAAGTAAAGTCAATAAATAGATATGTGAAAGTTCTATAAGTCTATGAAACATGAAATTACGATACCATTTAAGTAATATGATAAAATATAATCAAAAATGAAAGGAATGATTAACAAAATGGCTTGCAATCGCTGTGAAACTATCCCAAAACTAAATGTAAAGTGTAATCTAGTATACACATATATTCCAACACATCACCACGAGCCATTTTTAGAGAGATTTTTGCGAGAAAATAAATATACATTTGAGCAATATGAGAGTTATTTATTGGTAGAAGTATCTAATTTTGAGGCATATGTTGGTGAACTTACTTCAATTTTTAATACACTTGAACAAAAAGATGTTAAGTTATTGCCGATTAGTGAAAATAAAGGATTAACTTTCGAATCACTAGTAAATCAAAAATCATTAGCTGAATGGAAAGCCTATTTAATAGATGCGAAGGATGTTGTATATGTTATTAGTGAAAAGCAATTTAAGGTGTTCTATCAACCCATTAGAGATGCAAAGACTCTTGAAATATATGGATATGAAGCACTGATACGCGGGATTAATCAATCTGGTGATATTATTTCTCCGGTCCGTTTATTTACTCAAGCAAAAAGCATGGATTTGGTATTTCAGCTAGATAAAGCTGCTAGAGAAACGATTATTGATGTTACAGCCAAAATGGGTTTATCAAAACAATTGTTTATTAATTTTTTACCAACCTCGATTTATCAACCTGAACTGTGTTTGAAAACAACCAAAGAAGCCATTAGGAGAAATGGTATTAGACCAGATAAAGTCACATTCGAAGTCGTTGAAACAGAAAGAATTAAAGATTATGTCCATTTGAAACAGATTTTAGACTATTACAAAAAACAAGGATATAAGACAGCTTTGGATGATGTGGGTTCAGGCTATAATAACCAAGAAGTAATCAAGCAATTAATGCCGAATCTCATTAAGATTGATCGCACAATCACAATGAATATCCATGAGAATCCTAAAAATCAACTATTGTTAAAAAACTATATCCAATTAGCGAAATCACTTAACATTAAGATATTGATTGAAGGCATTGAAACCAAAGAAGAGGTAGACTATTTATGCACACTCGACATCGATTATGTTCAGGGTTACTACTTTGGTAAGCCTGCTGAATCGTTTGTCGAGTGAGTTGAACCATATAGTATCTTTCTTGACTGCATAGAGTAATTGCAACACTTATTTTGGTATCTTACCCATGATTATAGAAAACCATCAGAAATGGTGGTTTTTGCTATTTTAATTAAATGCAATTAACTACTTAATTATGATAAAGTTACCGTGACATACTAGGATTTTTATCGTCATTGGGTGATTAAGATGAATTTTTAGTATCTATATTAAAAACATGTTAAAATAGAATTAATTAATATTGATGGTAAAAAAGAAACTAATAGACATGATATAAAGGAGCTTCTAAATGGATAATAAAACAAAAAAAGAATTAGCCGATGCGAAGTTATTGGCGAAGAAGCTAAGAAAAGCAGAAA
>CAZXSS010000065.1:0-7500 GCA_964643385.1 uncultured Candidatus Izemoplasmatales bacterium | reverse complement strand
CACCAAACATGTAAATACGCTTCATATTATTCACCTTTCATTTCTATGATTTGTTTCTAATTTAACACGAAGACATTATACCATTTGTATTATTAAAGTTCAACTGAAAAGGTCTCTTTTTGGCTTGATTTAGCCAACGACTTGTGATAACGCTTACATCGTGATATAAATAAAGAACCCTCGGTTGAGGGTTCTTAGGTTATTTTTTAACTTTGACTTGCGTTCCATCTGGGTTCGGATGGTCTTTTAAATATTCTAAGATTGCATTGTAATGTGAAGGTTTTCCTGGTTTACATTGCGATAATGTCTCAACATTACCATCAACAATAGCCTCAGCAAATGCTGAACATCCAGGAAATCCGCACGCGCCACAATCAAAGCCAGGAAGGCGTTCTTTGACTGCTTTTACGCGTGGGTCTTCTTCAATTTTTAGATAATCCGCAGCGATCGCAAGGCCTAAACCAAGTAATCCGCCCATAATGCCTAGTGTAATAAATGCCCACATAGTTTAATTCTCCTCCGCTGTTTGTTGTTTGATTGTGCAACTAAAGTTGTTGCATGCACCGCATTTTTGTACATCAATGTTTTTTAGGTCAATTGGTGCTTCTGTTCTTTTATTAAGTGCATAGCTTGCAATGTATAATACGACAATGAATCCGACAACTAAGATTCCAGGAAGCATTAAACGATCCCTCCAAGACCGAGGAATGCAAGCGCCATAATCCCTGCGGTAATGAGTGCAACCGGTGCACCTTTCCACGCCTCGTTAATTTGTGCTGCATCTAAGCGTTCTCTTATTGCTGAGAAAGCAAACATGATGAGTCCGAATCCAAGGGCGGTTCCTAACGCAGTGGTTGTCGCAACAAACAACCCTTGCCATGCGCCGTATTGGCTGGCAAAATCTTCTGAGATGTTTGCGACTGTAACCCCTAAAATAGCACAGTTAGTGGTTATAAGTGGAAGATAAATTCCTAAACTTTTATATAATTTTTTACTAAATCGTTTAATAAACATTTCGACAAGTTGTACAAGTGAGGCGATAATTAAGATAAATGCAATTGTTTGAATATATTCAATATTAAGTGGTTCTAAAACGAAATAATAAAGAATATACGTTACAATTGACGCGATCACCATAACAAACATAACAGCTACACTCATACCTAAGGCAGAATCCGTCTTTTTACTAACACCTAAGAACGGACAAACACCTAAAAAACGTAAAAGAATAACATTATTAATTAACATTGAAGAGAAGATTGCGACGAAAAATACTGTCCAACTCATGCTGCATCACCTGCTTTTTCTTGGGCTTGTGCTTTCGCACGTTTACGTTCTATTGCTTCACGTTTTTTCTGTTCAATCCATGCTTGGCGTTCACGTTCTTTTTTATTGCGTTTGGCAATGCCAATCATATGGAAAATACCGAGTAGTAATCCAATTACTAAGAACCCACCAGCTGGTCCAGCAAATGCTGCCATGCTAAATAAATAGGTATCTAAGTTGATAATTGCGCCTTCTACCCCTAATGGTAGATAGACACCATAAGCAATTGCGCCAGTTGCTAAAAACTCTCTAAAGAATCCGATAACAACGAGTGCCCCTAAGAACCCGAGTCCCATTCCAAGACCATCAATTGCACTGTCTAATACTTTATTTTTTGAGGCAAAACTTTCTGCACGTCCTAAAATTAAGCAGTTGACAACGATTAAAGGTAAGAAAATACCGAGTGATATATAAAGTGCCGGTGCATACGCTTCAGTTAATAAACCTACAATGGTTACAAAGGTTGAAATGACAACAATGTAAGCGGGAATTTTTATTTCGGCGGGAATTAAATTTTTAATTAATGAAACCACCGTATTACTGGCAACTAAAACAAAGATAACTAAGACTCCCATACCAAGTGATGTTTCTACCGTCCCAGTAACAGCGAGTGATGGACACATACCAAGTAAGAAAACAAATATCGGATTTTCTTTAATAAATCCTTTGGTGAGGTTTGCTAAATAGCCAAGGTCTTTATTTTTCTTTTTTGTCATTTTTTCAGCGGGTTTTGTATTTTTAGCCATCATTCAGCACTCCCTTCTATGTGTGTGATAGCCGCATTAACAACGTTTGCTACCGAATCACCAGAAAGTGTTGCGCCAGCAAATGCATCATCGACCATACCATCGATTGAGTCCGTTCCAATATAATCCGACCATCCCTCATCATACAGTGGATTATCACCGACATTATATATTTCTTCTGTATCGTTTGATGCCAATACAGTAATATCTTGAATCGTTCCGTCATTCAACAACTCAACGGCGATGGTGTTATCTCCAGAATATCCTTCAGCAACACCAACATAACGGCGACCAATAACATCTTCATTATCATCTTCTAGTGTTTCATAATACATTAAATAGGTTTCATCAACGCGTGTTGAATTAGATAAGAATGTTTGTACTGAGACAAAATTCGTTTCTAATGCCTCATCATAGTCTCCATCTAATGTAATGGCATCAATGGCACCATCTAAGTCAGCAAATGCATCCAGTTCTGTGTTTAGCGCATCTGGTACATCTTGGTCAACGGCGACATAGTCAACATAGGTATTATCAGTATCAACAATTATTGCTACCTCATAGTCAGACCCATCAAAGGTGACTGTTGCGGTATAACTATACCCAAGGACATTGTCTTGTTCATCATAAATGGTATATTCAGTATCAAAATCTTTATCAATAAAGGCAAAACGTTCTTCATAATAACTGTAATCGACAAATGCTTCTTGATAAGCATCTTCAGCTGGATCTCCTTGAACAAGTAGCACTGATGCCTCAATCATTTTCCTAATACTGTCATAGGTAACGGTTGATCCAGTATTTGCATCATACGATACATCTTGTAATTGTTGACCTGAGAAGTCATCAATATAAGGTTTCAAATCTTGTACATAATTCGGTGTGTTTTCTGTTGATGAAATTTGTACATCAATGATTTCACCATCTGTTTCAACACCGATTATAACTTCAATGAATCCTTGTGAGTTTGTTTCCGATCCTTTTAAAATATAGCCTAGTACATCACCTGAACTATCTTCTGCGGTGATTTTTTCTTTAATAATATTATTTTCAATCGTTTCTGTAATCTCACTAATATCTGATGGAATAACCATATCAGGAAACATATTGACATAAATTTCGTATTGAGCTGCCGCTCGGTTTTGTGCAATACGCTCTTCCGTTAACGCATGGGTTCCCCAAATAGATAATCCACTAATAATACCAATAATTAGTAAGG
Organism: uncultured Candidatus Izemoplasmatales bacterium; assembly: GCA_964643385.1. GTDB lineage: Bacteria > Bacillota_I > Bacilli_A > Izemoplasmatales > Izemoplasmataceae > SLQR01. Next base: position 4,209 of record CAZXSS010000065.1, on the reverse strand, counting down.
TTCCAGCAATACGTAATTTGTTAAACATATTGAACACCTACCATAACTGCCACAATCGCAAGTAACACGATTGCTGCAAATATTAAACAACTCTTAAGTGAAAATTTATTTTTTGACCATGTTGGAAAATCAATTGCTGGGACAAAGGCATTCATAATTAAAAGTGAAAATACAACACCTTCTGGGTAGGCACCAAACAACCGGATAACAAATGTTAATACCCCAAGACCAAACGCAAAGTAAATGCGACCAGGTCTAGTAATTGGTATCGTAATTGGATCTGTTGCCATATAGACAGCCCCAAATAACAATCCTCCAGATAATACATGTGTTAATGGATACCAAATGCCTAAGTCTTTTTGAATCATAACTGCAAGGGCTAAAATAAAGACCGTTCCGACATAGACAAGGGGAACATAAGCATCGAAGGATTTTCTTAATCCTAAATAAATTCCACCAACAATAATTAATAACCCACTGGTTTCCCCAATACTACCAGGGAATCCAATACCTGAGAACATATCCCAGAAACTATAGTGATCGGTAATATTACTGCTGAAAGGACTTTGTGCGAGCCACGTAAGCACTGTAGCACCCGCATCAGCATCAACTAAATTGCTAACTGCAACTGCACCTCCAAAGCTTAAGGCAATGAAGGCACGGCCAAACGCCGCAATATTGAAAATATTTTGTCCTAACCCACCAAAGATGAGTTTAATAAGTAAAACAGCAATAACACCACCAATGATGACAACAAGTATTGGCGTTGCATCAGGAATGGTTAATCCGTAAATTAACCCGGAAATAAGAACGCTATAATTATATAAAGTAAAGTTCTTATTTTTTAACTTAAATTTTTCTTTATTGATTAAATCATGAATTTGATAATATATGTATTCAGTCCCGACCATTGATAAAACCGCTGCGAGCATAATCCATAATGCTGTTAATCCGTGATTGTAAATTGCAAAAATTACCAATGGTAATAACGCAATAACCACATCGCGCATCATTCGAACAACGCGCGCATTCGGTCTTTTTAAATGGGGACTACTATGTGCTATAATCTTCATCTTATCACCCTATTAGTTTTTTAGCTTGTCTGACATAATCTGTTACTTCTATTTTACTGGTACATACATAGGTACATAACCCACATTCGATACATTTTTTTGCTTCTAGGTTCATGGCTGCTTTTTTATCATTGCGTTTTACTGCGTTCATAATTTGTACTGGTTGAATATCAACTGGACAGTTGATAACGCAAGATGCGCAACGGACACATGGTTCTTCTTTGTATTCTTTCGTTTTAAAGACTAAAATTGATGTTGTAAGTGGTGTAATAACGGCATCATCTGTTGGTACAGCGGTCCCCATCATTGGGCCACCCATAACAATTTCTACTTCTTCAGCATCATCTTTATACCCATCACTAAGACGGATTAAATCTTTGACGCTTGTTCCAACACGAACGCGAATACTTTGTGGAAAATTAATCGCATCTCCATTGACCGTAACATACCGTTTGGTAATTGGTAAGTTATGTTTAATTGCTTCATAGACACTTTGTGTTGTTGACACGTTAAACATTAACAATCCATATTTCATTGGAAGTTGTCCTGCAGGTATTTTAATACCTAAAGCATTTTTAAAGACTTCAACTTCCCATCCTTGTGGATAATAATCTTTAAGTTTTGCGATGGTGATATCTAAATCTTTAAATCTTGTCAATTCTTTTTCTAATACTTCAATAAGATCTGTTTTTGTTTTTTTAACCGCAATAACACCTTTTTTAGCCCCTGATGCTTGCATAAGATATTTTAAACCGCTAAAGATTTGTTCTGGTGTATCTTTGATTAACCGGTAATCACTACTTAAATACGGTTCACATTCAACGGCGTTGACAACAACGGTGTGAATGTCTTCGTTACTACTTAATTTTACATAGGTTGGGAACCCACTACCACCAAGACCAATGAGCGCTTTTTCTTTAACAACGTCTATAATATCTTGTTTTGTCATGGCTTCGATAACACTATCAGGACGGTCGGTTATACTTGGGTCAAAGGTATCTTTGTAATCATTTTTAATCACGACAAAGTCTTTTTCTTCACCGCTAGGATCCATCTTTTTAACAATACCCTCTACATGACCACTGACTGTAGAATAAACAGGTTGGGTAAAGAATCCTCCTTGACGTTCACCAATAATTTGTCCAACTTTTACATAAGCCCCTTTAGCTACAGATAATCCACATTCTTTGCATCGTGAAGTATCTAAATTAATATATACACGCTCAGGATCTACATAACGAAGCGTTGGAAGTTCTTTGGTTAAATTTTTGTAGTCTCTAATCTTTTTTGCTTTACCAATCATTGTTTCACTTCCTCATCACTGTAATTTTATTGAATCTATAATTGACATAATTTTGTCTTTAAACTGTTCAATGGTTTGATCAGCATCTTCAATCGATGTTCCTTTTAAGGCAATATATATCTTAAGTTTCGGTTCAGTGCCACTCGGTCTTAAGACAAACCAAGCATCGTGGTCCAAGTTAAACTTAATGACATTACTTTTAGGATAGTCCATAATATGTTCGTGTCCATCTTCATAGCGAATATTGCGTTGGTAATCTTCTTTACTTAATACATTATATCCCATAACCACTTCAGGTGTATAGTGTCTAAAATAATCCATTATCGCTTTAATTTCAGCTTCACCTGATTTACCTTTTTTTACAAGGCTTACAAGTGTTTCTCTGTATGTCCCGTAGCGGTCATATAGTTCGTGTAAATAATCTATCAGTGTTTTGCCTTCAGCTTTTAAGTAGTTGGCAATTTCACTTGCGAGTACCATGGCTTGAATCGAATCTTTATCACGGACAAAGTCTTTTATGACATAGCCATAACTTTCTTCGTATGCCATGATAAAGGTTTTTTGTGATTCTTCTAATTTTGCCATTTCTTCACCGATAAATTTAAACCCAGTTAAAGTTGAAACAACTTCAACACCGTATGTTCTGGCAATTGCTGCGCCAAAATCACTGGTGACGATGGTATTAAAGATAATACCTTTTCTTGGCATCGTATTGGTCTTTTTAAGATTGCTTAAGATATAGTCGATAAAGATTGCGCCGGTTTGGTTACCGTTTAAAAATACATAGTCATTTTTATGTCTAACCGCAAGCCCTAAACGATCGCCATCTGGATCTGTCGCAATAAGTAAATCGGCTTTTTTGTTGTGGCCATATTTAATGGCATATTCAAATGCTGTTTGATCCTCAGGATTTGGGGATGATACGGTTTTAAAATTTGGGTCAGCAATCATTTGTTCTTCAACTGGGGTAACAGTAAAGCCTGCTTCTTGTAAACTTCTTAAACCAATTTCACGGCTTGCTCCGTGCAAGGGAGTAAAGACACAGTGTACTGTTTTTTTAGTGTCTTTATTAAGTTGTACAGTTAATACATCTTCGATATATGCGTTATCCATTTTACGACCGAGCATATATACTAACGATTGGTCTTTGGCTTGATCAAATGGCATGCTTTCAATCGCAAATAGATCTTTGACACTGTTCACATGGTTAATGACTTTATCTGCATATTTTGGCACGAGTTGGCAGCCAGTTTCATCATAAATTTTAAAGCCATTGTATTCTGATGGATTGTGGGATGCAGTAATCATGATCCCTCCACATGCATGGGTTTTTCTGACCGCATAAGAAAGTAATGGCGTTGGTCTTAACGACTCAAATAAAAAAGACTTAATTCCATGATGGGCTAAGACTTCTACACAGATTTTTGCGAATTCATCACTTTTATGTCGGTTATCATAGGCGATCGCAACGCCTCGATCTTTGGCATCTTCATGCGTTTCTAGTAAGTATTTGGCAAATCCGTATACTGCTTTTTTAAGCGTATACACATTAAACCGATTTATTCCTGCGCCCATGATTCCGCGCATCCCTCCAGTACCGAATGAGAGGGGTTTATAGAATGCTTCTTCGATGTCTTCTTCACGCATGTTTTCGAGTTCTTCTCTTAGGTCTTGACCAAGATCTTTTTTCGCTAACCATTCTTGGTAGATTTGACTCACACGTGCACATCCTTTCTTATATAATATAATGTCTCTATAAAACATGTGTATTATAACTTATTGGGTGCTTTTTTTCAATACTAAATAGATTTTTCTAAATAACTTGGCGACTTA
>CAZXSS010000064.1:0-7805 GCA_964643385.1 uncultured Candidatus Izemoplasmatales bacterium | reverse complement strand
CTCGATATGGCGCGCTGAGTGACATTGGATATTTATGGCAACAGGTAATGAAGCAATATGCATTGGATAATAATTGATTTTTACAGCTAAGCATGTAGTTTCGCCGCCAACGCCCATTGGTCCTACACCGGTGTCATTAATGTCGTCCAATAGTTCTTTTTCTAATAGGCGAATTGTTGGATCATCACTTTCATCATCTAAATCTCTTAATAGAGCTTCTTTGGCCAAAAGGGCACTTTTTTCAAAATTGCCTCCTAAACCAATGCCAACAATAATCGGTGGGCATGGCTTTCCACCCGCGTCAGTAACCGTATCTATGACTAATTTTTTTACACCTTCAATACCTTCTGATGGTGTTAGCATGACAACTTTGCTCATGTTTTCGCTACCAGCACCTTTTGAAGCGATTTTCAAGGTAAGTTTATTACCGGCTACTAATTTAGTATGAACAATCGCAGGGGTATTATCTTTAGTATTTATACGGTCAAATGGATGCGCTACAACAGATTTTCTTAAAAACCCCTCTTCATAGGCCTTTTTGACACCGATATTAATAATCGTCTCTAAATCTTGTTCAATATAAACATCGCGTCCAATTTCTACAAATACCACCGCAATACCAGTATCTTGACATAAAGGAACATTTCCCTTTCTAGCAATGGCTTGATTTTCTAAAATATCATCAAGAATGGAAATAGATAACGTACTTTTTTCTTTGGATTTGGCTTTTTTGATTTTTGTTACAAGGGAATCATCAAGTTCATAATTAATCTTTATTAACGCGTTTTTTACCGCATTAATAATCTCTAATGTGTCAATTTTTCTCATTTAATCACCTCATTGAAATTCATGCTTATTATAGCATAAAAACCCATTATTAAAGTGCTAAAATATAACATCTCAAAATTCCTAAATGAAATAACTTGCAAGATGGTATTACATTTGATATAATTTACACGCTAATAAAACTTACTATGATATTAAATCATGGCGGAAGGAGTAATACTAATGAAAAAAGACATTCATCCAGATTATAAAACTGTAACTGTTGTTTGCACAACATGTGGGAACACCTTTGAGACAGGTTCTGTCTTAGACGAGGTTCGTGTTGATACATGTTCACAATGCCATCCATTCTACACTGGTAAACAAAAACACGCATCTGCAGATGGCCGTGTTGAACGCTTCAACAAACGCTACGGGATTAAATCAGAAGATAATAAATCAGACGAATAATAAAAAAGCCACTTCGGTGGCTTTTTTGATACAAAAAACTTTCAAAACATTTGAATATTCTGTATAATTAGAATATCAAATTAAAGGTGTGATGACATGCGATTAAATCAAAAAGAAGGTTGGATTGAAGTTATAACTGGTCCGATGTTTGCAGGAAAAACAGAAGAATTATTAAGACGTGTAAAACGCTTAGAATATGCAAAGAAAAACATTGTTGTATTCAAACCGGTAATTGATAATAGATATGCAGACAATGAAGTTGTTTCACATAATAAAAATAAAACTAAGTCTGTCAATATTCAAAAAGCTGAAGATATGTTTATGCATGTCACCAAAGAAACTGAAGTCATTGTGATCGACGAAGTCCAATTTCTTGACTCTAGCACCGTTGATGTTATAGATGCCTTTGCCAACGCAGGAAAAAGAGTTATTGTAAGCGGCCTAGATATGGATTTTAGAGGTGTGCCTTTTAGTTTTATGCCTACACTATTATCAATGGCTGAATATGTGACCAAACTAAGCGCCGTTTGCTTAGAATGTGGATCTCCTGCAACGAGAACACAGCGTATAGTAAATGGAAAACCGGCACGCTATCTAGATCCGATTGTTTTGATTGGCGCAAGCGAATCTTATGAGGCTCGCTGCCGCAAGTGCCATAAAGTTTACCGTAAACCAAGACCATACAAAGGAAAATTTTAATGTCTGACCAAGAATTTATGTTACTCGCTTTAGAGGAAGCACGTAAAGCGTATGAGAAAAAAGAAGTCCCTATTGGTGCGATTATTGTTAAAGATAACAAAGTTATAGCTCGCGGACATAACCTAAGAGAAACGAATCAGCAAGTATCACATCACGCTGAAATGATTGCCATTGAAAATGCCTGCAATACATTGTCTTCTTGGCGACTTGATAAATGTACGATGTATATTACCTCGGAACCGTGCAGTATGTGCTCGGGAGCAATCATACAATCTCGCATATCACGAGTCGTTTATGGTACAAAAGATCCTAAAAATGGTGCTCATGTTTCTAAGGTGCGTTTATTTGATATTCCTTTTAATCACATAGTAGCAATTGAAGGCAGTGTGATGCAAGATGAATCTCGAAAACTACTAAAAAATTTCTTTAACACTTTACGAAAACCTAAAAATGATGTATAGTATTAAATGTTTACTATATAGATTTCTTATCTATCATCCTCATTCAATAGGTAGTGACGAACTAGGTCAGATCGGGAACGAAGCAGCCTTAAGTCATTTTATCTATGTGGGTGGGGATGCTAGATAAGAAATCTTTTTAAAAGGAGACAAAATTATGAATAAGAAATTAATTTGTATGGACCTTGATGGAACAGTTATTGACCATACACAAAATATTATCCCGTCTTCAACCAAAAGAGCTATTAAAAAACTTAAAGACAGTGGACATATCGTCGCAATCGCAACTGGCAGACCGCCAAGCTTATTTTACGGTATTGAAAAAACGTTAGATATTGATACATATATAGCCTCAAACGGAAGATATGTTGTTAGCAAAGATCAAGAATTACTTCATGACTTTATAGACAAAGATGTTGTAGAAAGATTTATTAACGATATGGAAAAAAGAGGATTAGATGTCGGATTTGAGACACGAAGTGATTATGTTGTCCATAGTAAAAACACGACGTTAGTCGATGAGTTTAGTAATCACTTTCATTTACACAGTCCAGCTATCGAAGAAAATTTCCATAAAAACAACGATGTACTACAAATGATATTATTTACAGAGGATCACAATATAAAAGAGATTGAAGAAGCCTATCCTGAGTTAGACTTTAACATTTCATGTAGATATGGTATCGATATCAATGCACAAGGCGGAATGAAAGAAATAGGAATCGATGTACTCCAAGAACATTTTGATATACCTGATGTAGATATTATCGCTATTGGTGATGGGTATAACGATATTGGTATGATAAAACGTGCACATATTGGGATTGCCATGGGCGATGCATGTCAACCTCTAAAAGATGCTGCAGATTACATTACTGATTCAGCACATGAAGATGGAATCGAAAAAATTTTAATAAAGTTAAAACTATTATAATAAAACACTAGTGGTTAAAATGATATAAAGATCATTTTAATTCACCAGTGTTTTTATTTTGCAATCGGTGCAATAAAGTAGGCAAAAACTCCGTTTTTTCTATTTTTTATACCAAAATCAAAATTATGATTTTTGAGTATTTCACTAACTAAATATAAACCCACACCAGATCCTTTCGAGCTCAAGCGATCGTCTAATTGAGTATCGATTCGATAAAAAGGCATCCAAATATTTTTCAAGTCATCTCTGTTAATAGAGATACCTTCATTATAAACACTAAACTCAACAAAATCATTACGTTTTATAATTTTAATTTCAATTAGGTTATTTTCGGGGGTATATTTTATTGCGTTAGTAATATAGTTAGAAATCACCCTTTTAATTAGTTTTTCATCAGCATTAATAATTAACATCTCATTCATATTAGTTTTCAAAGATAAATTATATTGTGTTATAAAGTGGTTAAAATCATCAAGATATTGACTTGTTATCTCTGCTAAATTTATTGGCGTCAATTCTAATGGATTTTCTTTATCTTCTAGTCGATATATTTGTAACATGTCTTGTATCATTATAGAAGATTTATTAATATCTTCTAATAAATTGGCAAGTTCTTTTTTATAATCTGTTTCAGGGATAATACCGTCTAGAATGCCTTGAATGGTAACCTGCATAATCATCAAGGGTGTTTTTAACTCGTGTGATATAGATGACACTAGTTGTTTTTTTACGTTAACTTGTTTTATTTGCTCTTCATAAAGATTCGTCAGTTCTTCATTCTTAGCATTGATAGTATCAATCGTTTCAGATAAATTTTTAGACATAATATTAATGCTATTAGATAATGATGCCGCTTCCTTATTTTGAAATTCATTAGCCTCAATATTAAAGTTTAACTCGGATATTTCTTTGGCAACTGTCTCTACATGCTTAATCGGCTTTGAAACAATAGTTCCGATGCGAAAACTCCAAAGAATAATAATAACAACAGCAGTTAAATAAACATAGTTTTGATAAGATGAAACAATACTTACAATACTACTAGTATTTTGTAATTTTACAATAGTCATCATGTATTGGTTCTGCGTTGTTTGGCTAAGAAAAACAACGGAATTATTAGCTAAATTAGACTGGTATGAGATAATCTGATCATCATTTGGTAACTCATTATTAGTGAAGTACTCTTGTGCTGCTTGAATTTCATAATATACGCTTGGGTTATTGGTGTATAAATAGTTAATGTTTATCGGTTCATTTATATCGGTAATAAGCCCATCTATAGCAAAACAGGTATCTTTACACGAACTTAGAGTTCGTTCGTTATCACTAGTAATATAAGTATTAAAAATATAATAATCATTCACTTTTGTAATAGTTGCAGTAATCGCATCACCAATAGCTAGACTATCATCATAATTGTATAAAATAACATCATATAAATCATTAGTGTTTGCGGTGTCATGCACAGTAATATAATAAATATTATCCTCTTCTAAAGCGAATGTTAAATTTTCTTCAAGATATATTATTGTTGCATGCTCTTTAGTTGAAAAATCATACAAGATATTAAAATGGTTGTCATTACGCGTTGTATCTAGTGTTTCATTAAGACTGGTGAGTTTTTCTTTGAACTGGTCAATTTCGCGATTGGTATAAAAATTTCTAAAGAAAATTGAGTTTAAGATTAGTTGTAAAATAAAAAAAGAAATAAAAACCAAAATAATAGTCATTATAATTTGTGTTGCTAGCGAAAGTTTTGAATATAAGTGTTTTAATTTATTAACTAATGGTTTCAAAGCGATACCCTACACCAAAAATTGTTTTTATGTAAGAAGCATAAGGGCCTAAATGTTTTCTCAACTTTTTTATGTACGTATCGACAATTCTGTCTTCGACAAAAACATCCAATCCCCATACTTCATCTAGAAGGTGATCACGGGAAAAAATGGTTCCTTCATGTAAAAGTAAATACGCTAGCAAATCAAATTCGGTTTTTGTAAATTTGATCTCTTGATTATCAATTAATACTTTTCTATTATTGACGTCTACACTTAAACCTGGTGCAGTTAAAATTGTGGTATCATTCTTGCTTTTATTATTAAGCCTATCTAGCAAGGCCTCAACTTTGGCTATTAAAATCTGAGGATTAAAAGGTTTTGTAATGTAATCGTCAACATGTAAAGAATACCCTTTAAGAATATCTTCGTCTTCTGATAATGCACTCATCATAATAATTGGCACATTTGATTTTTTACGTATTTCAGCGACAACATCCCAGCCATTGGTTTTTGGCATCATTATATCAAGACATATAATATCGATATTGTTTGATTCAAAGGCGCTTAAGCCTTCGCGCCCATCAAACGTACTAACAACATTGAAAGATTTACTTTTAAAATATTCCGATAAAACTCGATTTATTGTTCGTTCATCTTCTACAATAAGAACTGTTCTTCGCATTTTCATCCACCTACTTTTTTAGAAACTAATCATTATCTGTATTATATAGTAAATTTATAGAATATAAAAGCCAATATCTTTACTAAGATACAGTTTCGATATACAATATGATAGAAAAGGTGATACATATGTATGATGTAATTGTTATCGGTGGCGGACACGCTGGAAGTGAAGCGTCTCTAGCAACTGCCAGAAAAAATAAAAAAACTCTGTTAATAACAGGAAATATAGATTATATCGCTTCAATGCCATGCAATCCATCAATTGGAGGACCAGCAAAAGGCATTGTTGTTAGAGAAATTGATGCACTTGGAGGAGAAATGGCTGAGAATGCTGATGCCACTCAAATCCAAATGCGTCTTTTGAACCATTCAAAAGGGCCTGCAGTAAGAGCGCTACGCGCACAATCGGATAAAATCGCATATTCCAAACGCATGAAAGAAATTATTTTAAATCAAGTAAATTTAGATGTTCTAGAAGAATATGTTAAGACACTACTAATTAAAGATAATGTGGTCAAAGGGGTTGTTACCGAGTCGGGTAAAGAAATTAATGCCTCTAAAGTTATCGTAACTACGGGTACATATCTAAATAGTAAAGTTTTGATTGGACATAAAAAAGAAACCATGGGTCCTGATAATCAAAAACCCTCTTTAGGCCTAAGTCCACAACTAGAAAAACTTGGATTCAAACTTTCAAGATTAAAGACTGGCACACCCCCAAGAGTCAAAAAAGATACTGTAAATATAGAAAATATAGAAAGACATGATGGCGACGACACGATAAGACATTTTAGCTACTACTCAAAAAGAACATATGATCCAGCGGAACAAGAACCATGTTATTTAACTTATACAGAACCTAAAACACATCTGATAATTAACAATCATTTAGAAGATTCTGCGATGTATAGTGGTAATGTTGAAGGTGTAGGACCAAGATATTGTCCATCAATTGAAGACAAACTAGTCCGCTTTAAAGATAAAGCTAGACACCAAATATTTTTGGAACCAGAATCACTAGAATTAGATACCATATATATCCAAGGGTTTTCAACATCAATGCCAGAAAACGTCCAAAAACAAATGGTTCATTCAATTAAAGGATTAGAAAACGCTGAGATTGTTAGATATGCGTATGCAATAGAATACGATGCCATAGATGCTAGACAGCTTTGGCCAACCCTAGAAACCAAAAATGTAAAAAACTTGTATCTTGCTGGTCAAATCAATGGCACAAGTGGGTATGAAGAAGCCGCTTGCCAAGGGCTTATGGCTGGTATTAATGCTGCACTTTCTATCGAAGAAAAAGAACCGCTCATTTTAAAGCGAAACGAAGCCTACATTGGCGTGCTAATTGATGATCTTGTTACTAAAGGAACGAGAGATCCTTATAGACTTTTAACATCAAGATCGGAATACAGATTGCTTTTGAGAAATGATAATGCAGATACGCGACTCATGCAAAAAGGCTATGACGTAGGGTTATTATCAAATGAAAAATACACTATTTTTAAGAAAAAACAAGAGGACATTCGAAACCTTAAACGTATTCTTCAGGAAAAAGAACTAAACCCATCAAAGGAAACAAATAAGATACTGGAATCTCTAGACACAAATCCTCTAAAAACAAAAACATCGTTTTATCAACTAATAAAAAGACCCGAAATCTCTGCAAAAAATATACTTGAATTTGACAATTCTCTAACTTTTAGTGATGAGGTATTTGAACAAGCAGAAATAGATATTAAGTATGAAGGGTATATAACCAAAGCAAAAAAACAAGCTGAGAAGCTAATAAAAATGGAAAACATGACTATTCCAAAGTCGATTGATTATAATGCTATTCATAATATTGCTCAAGAAGCAAAAGAGAAACTAACCTTGGTCAAACCATTAACTATCGGTCAAGCTTCAAGAATTAGCGGGGTTAACCCAAGTGATATATCAATCTTATTAGTACACATTAAAAATATAGCTACATAAGCATACGGCTTATGTAGCTTTTTAATTATTTAA
>CAZXSS010000063.1:0-7865 GCA_964643385.1 uncultured Candidatus Izemoplasmatales bacterium | reverse complement strand
GCGAAATTCAAGTTGGAGAAGTTGCCAAACGTCAGTTAGTAACCAATCCAGATACGGTTTCATCAATTAAACGTAAAATGGGAACCAAAGAAAAAGTAGAAGCAAACGGGAAAGAATATACACCACAAGAAATCTCTGCAATGATTTTACAAAACCTTAAGAAAAGTGCTGAATCTTACTTAGGTGAAGACGTTAAAGAAGCTGTTATTACCGTACCAGCATACTTTAATGATGCCGAACGTCAAGCAACCAAAGACGCCGGTAAAATTGCTGGGTTAGACGTTAAACGTATTATTAACGAACCTACTGCCGCAGCCTTAGCGTATGGTATTGATAAAACCGATAAAGACCAAACCATTTTAGTGTATGACTTAGGTGGCGGAACATTCGACGTATCAATCTTAGAATTATCAGAAGGTACATTTGAAGTTATTTCAACATCAGGAGACAACCGTTTAGGTGGCGATGACTTTGATGAACGCATCATTGACTATATCGTTAGCGAATTCAAAAAAGAAAACGGCATTGACCTGAAAAAAGACAAAATGGCACTTCAACGTGTTAAAGACGCCGCTGAAAAAGCGAAAAAAGACCTTTCAGGTGTCACAAAAACCACGATTTCATTGCCATATGTTACCGCTGGAAGTAGTGGCCCTGTCCATTTAGATATGAGCTTAACCCGTGCGAAATTTAACGAATTAACCGAAGACTTAGTTGATAAAACACTAGGCCCAGTACGTAAAGCGCTTAAAGACGCTGGTATGACGAAAAACGATTTACACCAAGTCTTACTTGTTGGAGGATCTACCCGTATGCCAAGCGTGATCGACGCAATTAAAAACGAACTTGGTAAAGAACCAAATAAAGGCGTAAACCCTGATGAAGTTGTCGCAATGGGTGCTGCGATTCAAGCCGGTGTATTATCTGGTGATGTCAAAGACGTATTACTACTTGATGTTACTCCGTTATCACTTGGTATTGAAACACTCGGTGGGGTTTTCACAAAACTCATCGAACGTAATACCACGATTCCTACAAGTAAATCACAAACCTTCTCAACTGCAGCAGATAACCAACCAGCAGTAGACATTCACGTCTTACAAGGTGAACGTCCAATGGCCAACCAAAACAAAACCTTAGGACGCTTCCAACTTGCGGATATTCCACCTGCACCACGCGGCGTACCACAAATCGAAGTTACCTTCGATATTGATGCCAACGGAATCGTTAATGTAAGTGCCAAAGATATGGGTACAGGCAAAAGCCAAAAAATCACCATCAAATCAGGTGAAGGCTTAACTGAAGACGATATCGACCGCATGGTTAAAGAAGCCGAAGAAAACGCTGAAGCAGACAAAAAAATGAAAGAAGAAGCTGACCTTAAAAACGAAGCCGATCAAATGATCTTCGCAACAAACAAAGCGATTAAAGATTTAGGTGATGAGGTCAACGAAGACGATAAAAAAGATGCAGAAGAAAAAATTGAAGCACTCCAAAAAGCCATTGATGACAATGATTTAGATGCCATCAAAGCGAAAAAAGAAGAACTTGAACAAGTCGCTCAAGGCTTAAGTGCTAAAGTGTATGAAAAACAACAAGCTCAACAACAACAAGCCGAACAAGATCCAAACGTAAACGGTAAAGGCACAGAAGAATCACAAGACGATGATGACGATGTCATCGACGCTGACTACGAAGAAGTCGACTAATAAAGAAACCATTAAGCAGCTTCGGCTGCTTTATGGTTTAATAACGAGGTGAATTATGAGCAAACGAGATTACTATGAAGTGCTAGGCGTAAGTAAAGACGCTAGCCAAGAAGAGATAAAAAAAGCGTACCGTAAACTTGCGCGACAATATCACCCCGATGTCAACAAAGCATCTGACGCGGAAAGTAAATTTAAAGAAGTCCGCGAAGCGTATGAAGTCTTAAGTGATTCGAATAAACGTGCGCAATACGACCGATTTGGTCACCAAGCAAACCAAAACGGTGGCTTCGGAGGTGGCGCTCAAGGCGCTGGCTTCGCTGATTTTGATATCAATGATATATTTTCAAGTTTCTTTGGCGGTGGCGCAAGTGGGCGCAGCCAACAAAGAAATGCACCAAGAAAAGGTCAAGACATTCATAAACGCATGCGTGTCAGTTTTGAAGAAGCTGTTAAAGGCGGAAAGAAAACCATCCGCACAACCGTTTATGAAGAGTGCCCTAGTTGTCACGGAACGGGTGCTCATTCAAAAGATGACATTAAAACCTGTTCACGTTGTCACGGTTCAGGAACCGTCACCGTAGAACAGCAATCCCTCTTTGGCCGTACAAGAACCCAAACAGCGTGCCCAGATTGTGGGGGAACCGGGAAACAAATTACGAAAAAATGTGAACAATGTCACGGTGAAGGCGTCGTTGGCAAAGAGAAAAAAGTCAACGTCAATATTCCTGCCGGTGTCGATGATAACAACCAACTCCGGATGCCAGGCTTTGGCCATAAAGGCGTAAACGGTGGACCTAGTGGCGATTTATACATTGTCTTTGAAGTCGAACCATCAGATACCTTTGAACGCCACGGTGATGATTTGGTCTTTGAACTGCCAATCACATTCGCCCAAGCGGCACTTGGAGACGAGATTCACGTCCCAACACCCTATGGCGATGTGAAACTTAAAATTCCCGCAGGAACCCAATCACATAAAACCTTCCGCTTAAAAGGCAAAGGTATGCCGAACTTACGTAGTAAACGTAAAGGTGACTTACACGTTGTTGTTAAAGTCATGACCCCAACCAACCTAAACAAAAAACAAACCAAATTATTTGAAGATTTAGGTGGGACAGACCTAACCAATAACGATTCAATTTGGGAAAAGTTTAAAAGTAAAATAAAAAAGTAGTCGAAGCTGCACTTTATCGTTAAAGTGCAGCTTTTTTAATGGATTTCATACATATTATGATATAATATCAAACGAAAGCGGTGATACTATGCAACGGTATTTTGTAGAAAAAACTATTGATGATACCTTAATTATTGACGATGCCAATCAAGTTCATCATATAAGCCGTGTGATGCGGATGAAACCAAGTGACAATGTGGTGGTGTGCGATACCCACGGACACTGTTTTTATATGACGATCAAAGCCATTGATAAAACCGCGGTAACACTTAAGAAAAAACAAGCCTTACCGCGCCTTGATAAAAAACTCCATATCACCTTAGCACAAGCGCTTATAAAAAAAGACCATTTTGAACTCGTCTTACAAAAAGCCACTGAACTTGGCGCAGATATGATTATTCCAATTGATATGGACCGCTCGATTGTTAAATTAAAAGGTGATCAAATCATCAAAAAACAGTCGCGCTGGCAAACAATTACCCAAGAAGCCAGTGAACAATCACAACGCGCAAACCTGTGTCACATTGATCCAATGATGCGATTAGATTGTTTGGATTTTTCTCGGTATGATTATGTATTTTATGCCTATGAAAAAGAAGATACGCTCAGTTTAAAAACAGCATTAAAGCCCGTTTCACCTGATAGTAAAATTATGATGATTATTGGCCCTGAAGGGGGCTTTAGTGACGATGAGGTTGCCTTTTTAGAAGGCAAAGCCCAATCTGTTACTTTAGGCCCGCGTATATTGCGTAGTGAAACCGCAGCGCTTTATACATTAGTGGCGCTTAGTTATGCTTTAGAAATGAGTGACAATGAATGAATGTAGCTTTTTATACCTTAGGATGTAAAGTCAATACCTATGAATCAGAAGCCTTACAAAACCTTTTTATAGCTGATGGGTTTACGGTTGTTGATTATAAATACCGTGCCGATGTGTACGTCATTAATACCTGTACCGTTACGAACCAAAGTGATGTCAAAAGCCGAAAAGCTATTAGACAAGCAGTTAAACGGAATCCTGAGGCTGTTGTCGCTGTTATGGGGTGTTATAGCCAAGTTGAAAGCGAAGTGGTTGCCGGCATTGATGGCGTTGACATTATTATGGGAACGAGTGAACGTGAACGCTTATTGCCACGCGTTAAACGCGTCTTAAGAGACCGCTCGCAAATATTAGCGGTCAATGATATGTCTCGGTATAAAACTTTTGATAAACTCAATGTCACCAGTTTTTCTGAAAACACACGAGCCTTTATTAAGATTCAAGACGGCTGTAATCAATACTGCAGTTACTGTATCATCCCTTTCGCAAGAGGACCGATTCGGTCGCGGGCGAAAGATGATGTATTAAACGAAGCCAAAGCCTTAGTTGCTAAAGGCTATAAAGAAATTGTCTTAACGGGGATTCATACCGGTGGGTATGGAACCGATCTTGAAGATACGTCATTTTATGACTTATTACACGCGTTAAGTGAGATTAAAGACCTCAAACGCATCCGCATTTCAAGCATTGAAATCAACCAACTAAGTGACGATATTATTAATTTAATTAAAACGCGCGATGTCTTCGCGCGGCACCTTCATATCCCCATCCAAAGTGGGACGGATGGTATCTTGAAAAAAATGCGCCGTCATTATACTTTAGATGAATATGAAGCGAAAATAGATGCGATTAGAGATGCCATTCCAGGGATTGCAATTACGACCGACATCATCGTTGGGTATCCCGAAGAAACCGATGAAGATTTTAATACCATTTTAGAAACGGTTAAACGGATCCAGTTTTCAGAACTCCATGTCTTCCCTTATTCAAAGCGGAGTGGCACCAAAGCTGCCCGGGTTAAACAACATGTCCACGGGACAATTAAATCACTCCGGGTAAATACGATGATTGCCTTAAATGAAACCCTCGCGAATGCCTATATTGAATCACAAAAAGATGTCCCGCAATCTGTACTCTTTGAACGGTGTGACGGGGAGTATTGCTACGGCCATACCTCAACTTATATCGTTGTAAAAGTTCCAAGTACAACCTCTTTAGTCAATACCATTCATACCGTTTTAATAACTGAGGCACATTATCCTGAAAGTACCGCACAATTTCGATAAAAAGTGCATATTAGGGCACTTTTATAACCTTTTAGTTAAATAACTTTACATTGAACACTTTATTTGATATTATAGTAACGGTTAAATTTATGAGCGAGAGGAGGGGAAACCTTATGGCAAAAACAGTTGTTCGTAATAATGAATCACTAGAAGACGCGTTAAAGAGATTTAAACGCGATGTTTCTCGTTCAGGTACCCTGCAAGAAGCTCGTAAACGAGAATATTACGTTAAGCCTAGCGTAAGTAAAAAAATCAAACAGCGTCAAAACAAAAACAAGAAATAAATAGACTAAAGTAAGCAGTGATGAACACTGCTTACTTTTTTTCTCATCTTAAAATGGTTTGACACAAGGAAAAAAAGCCCTTATAATTACCTATAGATTACCATTAATACCTAAGGAGGACGCATGAAAAAACTACTACTAATCGTCTCATTATTAACAGCCTTAACCTTAGTCGCATGTAAAAGTGAAGCCGACAAAGCAGGAGAACAATACGCATCCGAAGCCTTTCAAGCATTGAAAGATGAGTTCAAACAAGACATTAAGATTAAAGATGCTGATTATGCTTGTTCAACCGCCGTTATTGAAGAACGCAACGAAAGCACTTGTACATACGTCATTCGTCTCACAACCGGCGAACTAGATGCACCCTATTATGCCTTTGTGTTTGTATCAGCGGATGAACAAAAAACCACCCCATTTACTTATGTACAAATATACGGAAAAGAAAGTGATTACAACGAAATGCTAGATACTATTTATAGCGATACCTTCCAAGAAGATACCCGCGATCAGATGGCAGAAGATGATACCATTGAATCATTTGATTTTGTTGCCGATACATTATCACAAGATGAAATCAACGACGCCTATGAAAAGGTAGAATAAAAAAGATAAAAAACGGTGAAAAAAACTCACCGTTTATTTCTTTTTAACCCTAGTGTGGTATAATAAACATAGCTAAAAAAAGGAGACTGATCCATTGAAACTCACACCGCTTAAAACACGCTTTCAAAACATACATACCTTTAGCGAGGTGATCGGTGTCGGCGATCGCCATTTAAACGTGTTAAAAAGGCTATATCAAATCGATATTTTTACCAAAGGCGATGAAATCAGAGTCAGTACTTCTGATACAAAGCTTATTGCCCATTTAGAATCCTTATTTGACACGCTAATTAGACTGGTTGAAGCTGATATTAAAATCTCTGAACGTGACGTAATTTATGTCGCAAAATCTATCGAAGAATTTTCTACAGACACCATACTTGATCACTACTTAAAACGTACAGAAATCGTTAAAACCTTACACGGAAAACCAATCTATGCCAAAACCATTAACCAACAAGCTTATTTAGATGCCATTGAAACCAATGACTTAGTCTTTGCCTTTGGTCCAGCCGGAACTGGTAAGACATATGTTGCTGTGGTTCATGCGATTAGTAAACTAAAACAAGGCGATATCACAAAGATAATTCTAACTAGACCCGCCGTTGAAGCTGGCGAATCTTTAGGCTTTTTACCAGGTGATTTAAAAGAAAAAATTGATCCTTACTTAAGACCACTGTATGATGCTTTGTATGAAGTACTCGGTCATAAACTCACCGAAGACTACATTGAACGCGGTATTATTGAAATCGCACCCTTAGCGTACATGCGCGGTCGAACATTAGAAAATGCTTATGTTATTTTAGATGAAGCGCAAAATACCACCAAGGGACAAATGAAGTTGTTTTTAACCCGTCTTGGCTTTAATTCAAAAATGGTCGTTACCGGGGATATTACGCAAATCGACTTGCCTAAAAACGCCAAAAGTGGTATGGTTCACGCCACTACCTTGCTAGAAGGCGTAAGCGGCATCAGCGTGATTAAATTTAAACTAATTGATGTGATTAGACACCCATTAATCCAAAAAATATTAGAACGGTATGATAAAGATGAATCTCATTAACCAAGTCGATGATACAAATTACGACCAACTTATTGAAACCGTATTAGCTAAAGCCTATGAGATGACAAATACAAGTAAAGACCATGTCATTAACATCATCCTTGTATCTAATGATACCATCCAAGACCTCAATAAAACCTACCGAGATAAAGATGCAGTAACCGATGTATTAACCTTCCCTGCAGACCTTGAAGATGAACTCGGTGATGTCTTTATATCCCTTGAAAAAGCCAAACAACAAGCCGAAGACTACGGACACAGCATCACAAGAGAAATCGCATTTTTAACGATACACGGCTTTTTACACGCTCTTGGCTATGACCATCAAACAGAAACAGAAAAAACCACAATGTTTAACTTACAAAACAGCATACTAGATGCATTAAAAATAAAACGATAAGGTGATAATTATGGATGAACAATTATTTAAAGCAGCACAAAACACATTAGATAGAGCCTACGTTAAATACTCAAACTTTAGAGTTGGCGCAGCGCTTAAACTTAAAGACGGAAACATCATTACCGGTGTCAATATTGAAAACGCCGCCTACGGATTAACAAACTGCGCCGAACGCACCGCATTATTTACCGCATACGCCGCAGGTTATACCAAAGATGATATTGAAGCAATCTTAATCACAACCGAACAAGACCACATCGTCAGCCCATGCGGTTCATGTCGTCAAGTCATGCGTGAACTAATGCCAAAAGACGCTGAAGTCACCATGGTTAGTAAAACGAAAAATGCCAAAACCGTTAAAAACCATGACCTTTTACCATTTGGATTCACAGAGAGTGATCTGTAATGCATAAAAGTGGTTTTGTGACCATCATTGGGAAACCAAATGTTGGAAAAAGTACCTTTGTTAACCACATTGTCGGTGAAAAAATCGCCATTACATCCCATAAACCACAAACCACAC
>CAZXSS010000062.1:5659-7906 GCA_964643385.1 uncultured Candidatus Izemoplasmatales bacterium | reverse complement strand
TCACCCCCAGACTAACTACCGTTCAGCAAGATATTAATAAGTTAGGTAACTATGTAACGAACCTTTTAATTGATGAGATAGAAGGCAAAAACCCTGAAAAAGAGCGTTGGGTAGATGTTGAGTTACTTATTGGCGAAACAACATAAAGATTAAATTTAACAAATTTAATCTTTTTTTAATTTCCTATTGTAATATAAAATTAATTGTGATAATGTATAAATGTAAGCGGTTAGATTTTTTATAAGAGACATCTTATTATTTTTTTACACCATAATGTAAGCGGTTAGATTACAGCAAACCTCTTTTGGATATTTTTTTCTTATAAAATGTAACCGATTAGAATTTTTTTCATTAAACTCTTCCTTCTATAATTTATTAAGTAATCTAACCGGTTAAATTAATCTTAAGAGGTGTTCCAAATGGCAACTATTTATGACATTGCTAAGCGCGCTAATGTATCAACAACTACCGTATCTAGAGCGCTTAACAACCATAGCGATGTTAAATTATCCACTCGTAAACAATTGATTCGCCTTGCTGAGGAAATGGGATATCAGCCGAACTCAAAAGCTAAGTCTCTAGCTACAAAGAAAAGTTGGTCATTAGGTATATTGTTGATTGATGAGTCGGATAGTGGCCTGAGTCATACCTTATTTGCAAATATTATTGATTCTATTTCTAAAACCGCTTCAAAAAGAGGATATGATTTAACATTCTTATCAAAAACACTAGCGTCTTCAACTGTCTCGTATCTTGAACATGTCAACTATAGAAAATTTGATGGGGTGATAATTGCAAACACAAATTTTGCTGATGACAAAGTTAAAGAACTAATTGAAAATGTAGACTATATTGCTTGCATAGATAAACATTGCACAAATGCTATATGCGTTAACTCTCAAAACAAAGAGGGTATGAAAATTACTCTACATCATTTACACGAGAAAGGGCATAAAAAAATAACATTTGTACACGGCCAATTAGATAACTTTGTAACTCAAGAAAGACTGTACAGTTTTAAAGAAACTGCTAAGCAATTAAACATAGAACATCTGTGTAACTATATTGAAGGCAAATATACCAGCCCACAAAAAGCCTATGATATTACCAAACAGTTACTTAAAGATGGACTACCAGATGCCATAGTTTACTCTGATGATTATAGTGCTAGTGGTGGGTTAAAGTGCTTAGTTGAACACGGCATTAAAGTTCCTGAAGACGTTGCCATAATGGGGTATGATGGCGTTGAAATAGCGAGTTTGTTATCCCCTTCATTAACGACAATAAATCAAGATACAGAGAAAATTGGAGAAGTAGTAACAGAAAATTTAATAAATTCTATTGAAAATAATCGACCAATTGGGTATACAATAGAGTTACCAGTTTCTTTAATTAAAGGTGAAACAACATAGTAACCTAATGGTCTTTTATATAAAAAAAAGGAGAGAATGATGAAAAAATTATTAGTAGTTTTAACAGCTTTCACAGTAATTTTTACTCTAACAGCATGTGGTGATGATGGTGAGGTTGGAGCGTTTCAAGAAGAAGGAGATGTTCTAAATATCAGAGTATGGAACGATGAATTTATTGGTCGTTTTAGAAACTATTATCCAGGATATGTAGAAACGAACTCTGATGGACAAGATCTATTAGATGATGGAACCGTTGTTAATTGGATTCAAGTTGCGAATGATGACAATGCGTATCAAAATGCGCTTGACACAGCGTTACAGAACCAAGACAATGCTTCTGCAGATGACAAAGTAGATATGTTCTTAATTGAGGCAGATTATGCGAAAAAATATGCCAATGAAACATATGCACTTGATGTTATCAATGAACTTGATATTCCAGAATACACACTTTCTCAACAATATCAATATACAAAAGATATTGTAACAGATGATTCTGGTGCTTTACGTGCAGTATCATGGCAAGCAACACCTGGGCTATTTGCATATCGCGCTGATATTGCAGAAGAAGTTTTAGGAACATCAGACCCAGATCAAGTTCAAGATATGTTAAACAATTGGACAAAGTTTGATAGTGTTGCTGTAGATATGGCAGCAGAGGATTATGCTATGATTTCCGGATTTGATGATGCGTACCGTGCATATTCAAATAATACTAGCGAACCATGGGTTGATGAAGATGGCAACATTATCATAGATGATGAAATCCTTAACTGGATTGAACAAACTAAGATCTATACCGATAATGGCTATAATAACAAAACAAACTTATGGG
>CAZXSS010000062.1:2231-5559 GCA_964643385.1 uncultured Candidatus Izemoplasmatales bacterium | reverse complement strand
GAACAAACTAAGATCTATACCGATAATGGCTATAATAACAAAACAAACTTATGGGGCGATGGATGGTTCCAAGACATGGGACCAAACGGTAATGCGTTCGGATTCTTCTTCTCAACATGGGGAATTAATTTCACATTACTCGATGCATCATTAGATAATGCGGATGATCCAAAAGAAGTTGGAAATGGATTATACGGTGAATATCGCGTTATTGAAGGACCAGCAAGTTTCTATTGGGGTGGTACTTGGTTAGTCGGTGCCAAAGGAACAGATAATCCTACTTTAGTAAGAGATATTATGATGAAAATGACTGCGAACGAAGATATTATGACAAATATCACGTTAGATACTGAAGATTATACAAATCATCAAGCAGCAATGGATGCCATTGCGAATGATGAAGATTATGGTTCAGCTTTCTTAGGTGGACAAAATCATGTTGCTTTATTTAACGAATCAGCATCAGAAATCGATATGTCTAATATTTCACCATATGACCAAGGATTAAATGAATCAATACAGAATTCATTTAAAGATTATTTCTTAGGAACAATTACGTGGGAGGCAGCTTGGGAAGAATTTGAAGAGCAAGTGTCCACACTCTATCCTGAGTTAGAATTTGGAGACATTCCAGCGGATCCTTTCGCATAACAGTTGTAATGCATTGTGGGAGAGGGGGATTCCCTCTCCCTATAATTATGTTAAAAGGAGTTTATTATGAAGAAAAGTAATTCAAAAGTCAATTATAATAAATGGGGCTATCGTTTTGTACTTCCATTTATTCTTGTATATGTTATTTTTTCATTGATACCATTATTATCTACATTTTTTTATAGCTTTTTTGAATACTTTTATAAGTTTGGAGGGTTAGAAAAAGTTGGACCTAATTTTACTTTTCTTGATAATTACGTCACTCTTTTTACAGAAGGTAAATTTTTTAAATATTTTGGAAATACGATGATAATTTGGATTATCGGTTTTGTTCCTCAAATGGTGGTTGCACTACTCCTAGCTTTATGGTTTACAAGTACTAGATTAAACATTAAAGCTCAAGGGTTCTTTAAAACCATAATATATATGCCTAACTTAGTCATGGCAGCAGCATTTTCATTGTTATTTTTAAGACTTTTTTCAAATAATGGTCCTGTTACAAGTGTATTATTAGATATGGATATCATAGGTGAATCGTTTAGTTTTGTTGATCAAAATTGGTCAACTAGAGGACTTATAGCATTTATGAACTATCTCATGTGGTTTGGTAACACAGCAATATTGTTAATGGCTGGTATCATGGGGATTGATAAAAGTCTCATTGAATCAGCTCGTGTTGATGGCGCAAACACAGTTCAAATATTTTTTAGAATCATTTTGCCTTTATTAAAACCAATTCTACTATTTGTAATGGTAACCTCATTTGTTGGTGGTGTTCAAATGTTTGACTTGCCACAAATATTCACAAGTGGTTCTGGTGGACCAGAAACGGGTTCAATGACAGTGATTATGTATATAGCGAGACTTCTAGGTATAAGTAAGCAATACGGACTTGCTGGCGCAGCATCAACAGTATTATTCGCTATGACCGCCATTGTTTCTTTAGGTTTCTTCTTTGTATTTTATCGCAAAGAACTTATGGAAAATAGATTAGTTAAAAAGGTGAAAGCAAATGAGTAGATCTAGTATAAATTTATTAATACAAAAAATAGTAGTATATGCGGTTTTAATTATAATAACTTTGTTTATTTTATTTATTTTTTACACGTTGTTGGTTAATGCAAGTCGACAGCATACAGAAATTCAAAGTGGGTTCTCAGCATTTTTTGGTAATTATTTCGGTAAGAACTTAGAAAAATTATTGGCAAATGATAATATAAATATTTTAAATGCAATGAAAAATAGTTTCTTTGTTGCCTCAGCCACCGCACTACTTTCAACGTATGTCAGTGCATTAACAGCGTATAGTATTCATCTATACCGGTTTAAAGGTAGAAGTTTCTTATTCACTTTTATCGTCGCTGTGATGATGATACCAACACAAATTGCAAGTGTTGGGTTAATTACGATACTTTATTCTATAAATTTTGTTGATAACTTCTTTGTTTTAATTGTTCCTGCAATGGCAGCACCAGCAACATTCTTCTTTATCAAGCAATATTTAGACTCAGTTTTACATTTTGAAATGATTGAGGCATCACGTGTTGATGGTGCCAGCGAATTAAAAATATTTCATCGTGTTGTGTTGCCAGTAATAAAACCAGCACTCGCAATTCAGTTTATATTTTCATTTGTAGCATCTTGGAATAATTTCTTCTTACCAAGTTTAATTATCCAATCTCCAAGTAAAAGAACAATACCACTAGTCATATCATTATTAAGAAGTTCGAGTCCAGATTCTTTTGATTTAGGACCAGTCTATATGCTTATGACTTTATCGATATTCCCACTAATTATAGTCTTTGTTATTTTCTCAAAACAAATTATTAGAGGTATCACACTTGGTAGTGTGAAAGGCTAGAAAGAGGCGCTTATGAAATTTGGTACATTCGATGACAAAAATAGAGAGTACATTATAGATACACCTTATACCCCCTACCCCTGGATCAATTATTTGGGGTCAGAAGATTATTTTGTTTTATTTAGTAATACCGCAGGTGGGTATAGTTTTTATAAAGACGCCAGAAAAAGACGGATTACTAGATACAGATACAATAATGTACCAGTAGATAACGAAGGTAGATATTTTTATATTAAAGAAAACAATACGGTCTGGAATATTGGTGTAAAACCAACGAAAACACCGGTTGATTCTTATGAAGCACGTGTTGGCCTTGGGTATACGAAAATTACGTCCATAAAGAACAATCTCAAAGCCTCTCAGTTGGCCTTTGTACCAAGAGACTACCAAGGTGAAATTCAGTATATTAAGATTGAGAATCAATCAAATGAAACCCGCCATCTAAGTCTATATGGGTATGTTGAGTTTGCCCTTTGGGATGCACTTGATGATATGACAAATTTTCAAAGAAACTATTCTATCGGTGAAGTTTTGATTGATGATAAGACCATATATCATGTGAGTGAGTACCGAGAAAGAAGAAATCATTTTTCATTCTTTCATGTGAATGAGCCTTTTGATAGTTTTGATACACAAAGAGATGCCTTTATTGGAATGTATGAAGATGTATCTAACCCACTAGGAATAAAAAATGATCAGTTATCAAATAGTGTTGCAGAAGGATGGCAACCTATAGCGGCCACAAAACATGATATTGTGTTAAAACCTGGGGAAAACAAAACACTTATTTATACCATTGGCTATGTTGAAAATGCG
>CAZXSS010000062.1:0-2131 GCA_964643385.1 uncultured Candidatus Izemoplasmatales bacterium | reverse complement strand
TCAGGTGTAGGACGCGGCATGGGCTTTAGAGACTCTAATCAAGATTTGCTTGGGTTTATGCATATGGACCATATAAAAACAAGAGAACGGATACTTGATCTTGCGTCCACATTATTAATCGATGGCGGAGCCTACCATCAATATTCACCCTTAACAAAGAAAGGGAATTCAGATCTAGGATCAGGCTTTAATGACGATCCAAATTGGCTTGTCTTATCAACGGTTAAATATATCAAAGAAACTGGCGATTACGATATTTTGAAAGAACTTATACCTTATGAATCAAACCCGTCATTAACAGGCACTTTACTAGAACATATTGATAAATGCTTTCACTATACTGCCAATAATCTAGGTCCGCATGGATTACCTTTAATAGGAAGAGCAGACTGGAATGATTGTTTAAATCTAAACTGTTTTTCAACAGAACCAGGGGAAAGCTTTCAAACCGTTCAAAATAAAGGAGACGGGTTGACTGCAGAAAGCATTTTTATTGCAGGCTTATTCGTTTTTGCCGCAAAAGAATATATTTCCTTATTAAAGAAAATTGATAAGCATGAGGACGCAAAAACCAAACAAACCATCGTAGATAAAATGATTGATGCTGTTGAAAAACACGGAAAAGATGACGCGTGGTTCTTAAGAGCATACGATGCTTTCGGAAACAAAATCGGTTCAAAAGACAACGAGGAAGGTAAGATATACATTGAACCACAAGGGTTATGTGTCATGGCAGGTATGGGAATAGAAGATGGTTTTGCAATCAAAGCCTTAGACAGTGCAAAAAAATATTTGGATACAAAATATGGTATGACATTGTTATATCCTGCCTACAAAAAGTATGATTATAAACTTGGTGAAATATCATCATATCCGCCTGGCTATAAAGAAAATGGCGGTATATTTTGCCATAATAACCCATGGATAATGTGTGCACTCACAGAAATTAACCGCGGAGATGACGCGTTTGAACTATATAAAAAAATAGCACCAGCATATTTAAACGACATATCAGACATTCATAAAACCGAACCCTATGTTTATTCTCAAATGATTGCCGGTAAAGAAGCAAAACATCACGGTGAAGCGAAGAATTCATGGTTAACTGGAACCGCAGCGTGGAATTATGTCGCACTGACTGAGTATATTTTAGGTATTAGACCGCATTTTGACGGCTTAATGATTAATCCTAAGCTCCCTAAGACACTGGACAATATTATAATTAAACGACAATTTAGAGAAACGCTATATGAAATACATATTAAACATGATGATAATTTAGGCATTTTTAAAGACGGTCAGAAACTAACTGGTAATATCGTCAAAAACGATGGTGAACATATCTGTCTAACCGTCCATGTCTAATCCCTACATTATTATATAAAGAGGGTAAAACCTCTTTTTTAATTATTATCTATATACTTGAAAGGATTGATAGTATGCACTATGGCTATTTTAATGATCGCACCAAAGAATACATCATAACGAACCCTAAAACACCCGTCAAATGGATAAATTATCTTGGTGATTTATCTTTTGGAGGTTTTATTGATCAAACGGGTGGTAGTTTAATTTGTAAAGGGGACCCAGCCACAAACAGAATTGTTAAATATATACCGCAATTACCCGCATCAGAGTTTAACGGAGAAACACTATATATTCGCATAAAAGAAAATGATAAATATATAATATTCTCGCCTTTTTATACCCCAACACTAGATTCATATGATATGTATGAATGTCGAGTTGGTATGGGGTATTCAACCTATATATCATCTTTTTATGGCATTAAAACAGAGATAACCATTTTTGTGCCACTTAATGATCACCGTGTAATAAGAGATATAAAAATCACGAATGAACGAGATTACCCTGTTGAAATCGATGTCATCCCAGTTGTAGAATATACACACAAAGAAGCATTAAAAAATTTTAATAATGCCGATTGGGTGCCGCAGACGATGATGTCAGAGGTCATCAACGAGTCTAAAGAAAATAAAATCGTATTGCAATATCCATTTATGATGAAAAATAGATCAATGAACTTCTTCACCTCAAATTTCTCTATATCATCAATAGAAACCAATAGAGACACTTTTTTAGGTGAGTATGGATACGGTACATTTAAATC
>CAZXSS010000061.1:0-8143 GCA_964643385.1 uncultured Candidatus Izemoplasmatales bacterium | reverse complement strand
ATACTAAACTTATCGCCAATTGTCAACTATAACCCTAGCAACTTCTTTCGCAATCTCTACTTCATCATTTGTAAACCGGTTAAACGATGGACTATCAATATCTAACACACCTAAAAGTTTGCCGTGTTTAATTAACGGAACGACCAATTCACTACGGCTTGCGGCGTCACACGCAATGTGATCATCGCGTTTTAACACATCATCCACAACCATTACTTTTTTATCTCTAGCAGCTTCACCACAAACTCCTTTGGTAAACGGAATCTCGGTGCACGCTGGTTTTCCTTGAAACGGACCTAAACACAGCTTCTTACCGTCATTTAAATAAAACCCTACCCAGTTGATGTCATCCATATAAACTGCAAGGAGCGCGCTGATATTGCTTAATGATGTATACCAAGGGTCACGCTCTGTAATAAATGTTGGGATTGTGCGTCTTAATAACTTATAATTTTCTTTTCTATCTTTACTAATCTTGATGGGAGCTTCATTCATAGTATCACCACTTTCATCTATTCATTGTATCAAAAACCACTTTAAAAACAATAATTATAATTATTTTCTAATCTAGCAGACAAAAAATATTTATTATGTGATATGATTATCTTAGATAATTACATAATTAAGGAGGGGGACTATGCCTTTTGTCGTTAAAGGAAAAAAAGTCAACTTTAGAAAAAAAACCACCATATCATTACTCATCGCCTTTTTATTTATTGGCGGGCTTATTTATATTATATCTCATGTGTTTGAACCCTATCATGACGTAGAAATCAATTCCTATCATGCAGATGTTACGCTTAATGAAGCTGGAGATATGACCATTAGAGAAACCTTTGACATGACCTATCATGAAACGATGCGAGTCCGTTTTAGAGACATTAAGTATAATAAATATCCTGATGACTACGCATTAGAACAATCCGCTGATAATGTTGCCTTTTTTGATGAAGATAACGTATCAGTAACGGTCTTAAAAGATGGCCAAAATATGAGTGATTATATCAGTGTTGGCTACTCATTTGAAAATGATTACGATGAACTCGGAAACCCTGTTGCCTGTGAACCACCAAGCGATACATGTGAATCAATTTTTGTTGATACAGGGACAAATGGTGGATTATATGGTGACATGACATTCATTTATGAATACACCATCTTAGGTGCCGTCACCGAATATTCAGATATTGCCGAACTCAACTGGGTATTTTTTGACTATATGGAAGGGCCAATCCACGAAGGATCCATGACCATCACCATCCCTGAAAATACCTATTCAACCGATGATTTATATATTTGGGGCCACGGCATTGAAGAAGGTAACTTAGCAATTACAAACAACCAACGATTCGATATTAATTTTGAAAGCTTCGGTGAGGGTGAGTTCTTAGAGATTAGAACCTTGATGCCACCAAGTGTATTTCCTGATATCGACCCGCGAAATCAATTTATAACCGATGAGATGTCTCTTGACATTATTGTCGACTATCAAGAAGACCAAATTGCTTGGGACAACACACGGATTACTATTGCCCAAGTATTATTAGGTGTAAGTATTTTTACCGTCTTTTTGATGGGCTTTATTGCATATAAAATGTACAAAAAATACTTCGCCCCATATAAAACCCAATTTGACGGTGATTATTACCGTGAACTACCAAGTGAGGAATCTCCTGCAGAAATAGGCTATCTTTATTATTATAAACATACCAGCAGTGAAGATATCACCGCCACGTTATTAGATCTCATAAGAAGAAAACATATCTTAATGTCCTATGATGCGACTAACTTTAATGAGTTCAGCTCAGATTTTACCTTAACACTCAATCAAGATGCCCCAAATGAATCATTGAAACCCCATGAATCACATTTAATAACATGGTTCTTTAGTGATATTGGTGATGGACAGACTGTAACAACAAAACAAATAGAAAACTACGGTATTCGTTCACTATCAAAGGCCAAACAATTTGAAATGAGCGCACGCAGATTTAAACTTTCAGTGAAAAAAGCAGTACGCGACCATGATTATTTTGATTCAAAAATATATCTCGGTAAACGGCGCGCTAGAGCTTACGTAGCCATGCCTATTATTGTCTTAATTTTAGGTATTATCGGGTTTGGTCTGTTCAACATTGGGACCGAAATTGCCATGGGTATTTCAGCCCTTACAGCGATAATTTATGCTGGCTACATTCAAGGGCAAGAAAAACTTAGCCAAGCGGGCCAAGAAAAATACAACAAATGGGATGCTTTTAGAAACTTCCTAACCGATTTCGGGTCATTTGAAGACTATCCCATGCCAGGTATTATCGTTTGGGAACACTACTTAGTTTATGCAACAACCCTAAAAGTGGCAGATCAAGTCATGAAACAATTAGAAGTAAAAATGCCACTTGATGAACAATCAGCTCAGCGAAGTACGTACTTAGGTGTAGGGTACGGAAGACGCGGCTTCTATACTGGATATGCATTTAGATCCCTATCAAAAACCACCAAAAAAGCGAGCTTTAATGCCAAAAAGAAAATCACCTCAGCCCGTGCAGCTAAAGCTGGACGTGGTGGTGGCTTCGGCGGCGGCTCAAGCGGCGGTGGCGGTGGCGGCGGCGGACGCAGCCGGTAACACCCAAATTATCATCAGTGATACACAAATATAAAGGAAAAAGTGAGAGGAGAATTATATGTTTATTTTAATCAGTCTTGGAGGCATCATCGGCATTGTTGTTGGCGCCCTAGTATTACTCATCATCTTAGCGTATTTAATGAAAACCTACAATATGCTCGTACACCTCAGAAACCGAGTACGCAATAGTTGGAGTCAAATAGATGTGCAATTAAAACGTCGCTTTGACATGATTCCAAACTTAGTAGAAACCATTAAAGGCTATGCAAAACACGAATCAGAAATTTTTAAAGAATTTGCAGAAGCGCGTAAAATGTATCAAAGCGCACCGAAAAATGATGTTGAAAAAGCTGCAATGGCAGAACGCGGATTAAACGGAGCCCTCAGTCGTTTAATGGTCGTTCAAGAACAATACCCAGAACTAAAAGCCAATGAAAACTTTAAACAAATGATGGCTGAACTTAGAGATACTGAAGATAAAATTGCCTATAGCCGACAATTTTACAATGACACAGTAATGAAAATTAACAATAAAATTGAAATGTTTCCATCTAATATTGTCGCATCGCTATTCAAATTTAAACAAGAACCATTCTTTGAAGTGGACGGACCTGAAGAACGCAAAAACGTCAAAGTACAATTTTAAACGAAACTATGCTATAATAATAACGCACAAAAATCCGGATGATTATCCGGGTTTTTCATATGGCTACCATGAGGAGTTTTAATATGATAAAAACCATTTTAATCCGTTATGGAGACTTAATGCTTAAAGGCTTTAACCGAAGACGGTTCATCAAACGTACCAATAGCTTAATTAAAGAAAAAGTCGATATCGATGGGGTTTCATTTGAATCCTCTCATGACCGTTTTTACGTTCATATTGACAACGATTCTATTGACCCAAATAGGGTAATGGCTAAACTAAAAACCGTCAGTGGTCTCTCAAGTTTTTCCCCCGCTCTGCATGCAGAGCGCTCACTAGAATCCATGCGTGATACTGGCATAACTCTACTAAAAAATAAAGTCGATACACCCAAAACATTTAAACTGATTGTCAAACGCAGTGATAAAACATTCCCTACAGGCAGCATGGAAACAGCGAAAATCATTTCAAGTGATATTTTAAACCATTACCCTAACTTATCTGTTGATTTAAGCCATCCCGACCTGACCTTAACCATTGAAATACGTAAACGTGGGGTCTACGTTTACACCGATAAAATCCCTGGTATGGGCGGATTTCCTGTAGGGGTTGCGGGTAAAGGATTACTCATGTTATCAGGTGGTATTGACTCACCGGTTGCTGGCTTTTTAGCGATGAAACAAGGGGTTGAAATTGAAGCCATTCATTTTGAATCAACACCGCTTACTAGTATTGAGTCTGCCCAAAAAACCATTGATCTTGTCAAAAAACTCAGCGTTTTCGCACCAAACTCAACCATTAAACTACACGTGATTCCCTTTAAGGATTTACATACTAAACTTTTAGAATTTGTACCAGATCCTTATCAAATAACCATCATGCGTCGCATGATGTACCGTATTGCAGAACGTATGGCGCTTGCGTATCATACCCCAAGTATTATCAATGGCGAAAGCATCGGACAAGTCGCCTCACAAACCTTAGAATCAATGAAGGTTGTAAACGATGTTACCTCAAGACCAATCATAAGACCACTAGTGACCACCGACAAACAAACCATAATTAAACTGGCAAAAACAATAGATTGTTACGACATCTCAATCCGTCCGTTTGAAGATTGTTGTACGGTATATACACCAAAAAAACCAGCCACTGCCCCGCGTGTATACTACGCCAAACGCTATGAAGGCTTGTTTAATTATCGTGACATGATTGATAACCTCATGCCGCGTATTATGACGCTAGCTATCCATAAAGATACACCATTAGACCTAACCAAACACGGCTTAACCGTAGAAGAAGCATTAAAGGAAGCGGGTGTTACCTATGATCACGAGTTTACAGAACAGTCTGATTAAATCAGTCGCAAAATTAAACCAAAAAAAATACCGCCATGCCACTAATCAATTCATTATTGAAGGCGAACATTTGCTTGAAGAAGCGCTCAAACATGACGTTGTTGAAACCATTATTACAACTAACAAAGACACTGAATATGATAATGCACTTATTGTCAGTGAAGCAGTTATGAAAAAACTCACCACCACTCAACATGTACCCACACTTATTGCTGTATGTAACATGAATCAGAAAAAAGCTCTAGCAGACCATGTTCTCATTTTAGAACACATTCAAGACCCAGGCAATTTAGGGACGCTCCTTAGAAGCGCGCTCGCGTTTGGTTTTACCACCATTGTACTTGATGAAACGGTTGACTTATACAACCCAAAAGTCTTAAGAAGTACCCAAGGCGCCATATTTCATTTATCGTTTTTAACCATGTCAGCCCGTGCGTTTAAAACAAAACACCCAGACTACACATTAATCGCCACAGCTGTTGCGAGCGATAAAATCATGGACAAACCTAAAGGCAAATACGCGCTTATTTTAGGCAATGAAGGCTCGGGAATTAAAGCAGAAACCTTGGCTATCTCAGATGCCGTTGTCACCATTCCAATGACTTCCATGGAATCCTTAAATGTAGCCGTTGCTGGAAGTATCATAATGCACCAATTAAACGGCGGGTCTTTTATCAAGTAATCCGCTATTTAACTTGCATTACACCCAAGTTTGTGATAAAATATCTTTGCATATGTGTTAGAGGAGTGGGTCAAGCCCGCTCTTTTTATTGAATAAGGAGTGATTACTATGGACAAAGTCTATGAAAAAATTAAAACCATCGTTGAATCTTTAGATTATTATTTATACCAAATAATTTATGAAACACGCGATGATGGAAAAGTCTTAAGCGTTGAAATTGACCACGATAATGGCATCGATATTGATGACTGTGTTACCGTCTCACGTGCCATCAGTGCCTATTTAGATGAGGCTGATCCCATCGATGAATCCTATGGACTTGAAGTTACAAGCCCAGGGGCCGAAAAAGAACTCAGAAATTACGAAGAAATTAAACGGGCCCACGGAGAATATGTCCATGTTGAAACATTTGATCAAACCTTAGAAGGCACATTAGAAAACGTCTCACGAGACAGTATCACAATCAGAAATAAAAATAAACAAACCATTACCATTCTTATGGCAGACATTACATTAATTCGTCTAGCCATTGACTTTTAGGAGGCTATTATGCAAAGTAAAGAATTTTTCGCCGCATTAAACCTAATCGCGCAAGCGCGTGGATTAGACAAAGCACGCGTATTAGAAGTGATGGAGCGCGGCATCTTAAACGCCGTCAAAAAAGAACTTGATTATAACGAAAACATCACCATTGAATTTGACGAACAAAAAGACTCAATCAAAGTATACGAAAATCTTCTTGTTGTTAAAGAAGACCCTGAAAAAGGCGACATCAGCTTAAAAGAAGCCCGTCAAACCCGTAAAACCATCAAAGTTGGTGACGTTTTAACACGTGAGGTTAAAATTAAAGAATTCGGTCGTATCGCCGCAATCAGCGTCAAGCAAATCTTAACACAAGGGTTAAAACAACTAGAAAGAGAACGTATTTATGATATTTTTAAAGCCAAAGAAAATGAAATGATTAACACAAAAATATCAGCCCTCAATAAAGAATATGTTACCCTTGATTTAGGTCATGACCTAGAAACAAGCTTACCGCGTAAAGAATTATTACGTAGTGATGATATTCGTATTGATGCCAAACTTAAAGTCTATGTAACCAAAGTAGATATGACAACCAAAGGACCAAAAGTCTTTGTTTCACGTAACGACAAAAACTTAGTCAAACGGTTGATCGAACAAGTAACCCCAGAAATTTTAGATGGTACTGTTGAAATTATGGGACTTGCTAGAGATGCAGGAGACCGTAGTAAAGTGTCCGTATTCTCACATGACAATAACGTTGATCCTGTTGGCTCAGTTGTTGGGTATCGCGGGAACCGCATTAACGAAGTTTTAGAAGCTTTACAAGGTGAACGCGTCGACATCTATGAATGGTCAAAAGACCCAGTAGAACTCATCGCCAATGCGTTAGAACCAGCCAAAGTCGTTGCCATCAACCCAAACAAGAAAGACAAAACTGCGATTGTCATCGTCGATGATAAAGACTTTACAAGCGCGATTGGATCTAAAGGACAAAATGTCCGACTTGCGGCACAATCTAGTGGATGGAAAATCGATATAAAAAGCGTCACAGACGCTAAAGAAATGGGCATCAATTACACACCAATCAGCGAACTAGAAGACGAAGAAGAGGACAGCGATGAGTAAACCGCGTAAAATCCCACTAAGAAAATGTGTGATCACGCAAGAACGCTTGCCCAAACAAGACCTCGTCCGGATTGTTAAAGACAAAGAAGGACATGTTGCCTTTGACAAAACAGGCAAACAAAATGGTCGCGGTGCCTATCTAAAGAAAGATCCTAAAGTCATTAAACAAGCCAAAAAGACGCAAAAACTGAATCGTCATCTTGAAACAACTGTCCCAGAACACGTCTATGATGAGATCTTAGAATACATTAACGATGAACGATAATCCACTACAAACATTAGGCCTTGCCCTAAAAGCAGGAAAACTCATTCACGGGACAGAACGCGTATTAAAAAGTTTAAGACAGTACCCACATGGCATTGTATTTCTCGCTAGCGACGCGGGGGAGAACTTACGTAAAAAAGCCCATGATAAAACCACGTTTTACAAAACAACACTCATAGATATTTACTCGCAAGATGAACTATCAAAAGCCATCGGAAAAGAACAACGCGCCATCTTACTCTTAACCGACAAAGGCTTTTACAAACCAGCCACAAACTCGTAGAAAGAGGTGATTTTTGATGTCAGAAAAACAAAGTAAAAACATCAAAAAACGAAAAGCACAAGAAACAAGACAAAAGAATGTACCTAAAAAACAAGAAGAAAATGAAAACACCGTAGCTTATAAAGAAGGCATGACCATCCAAGAACTCGCTGAAGCGATGGACAAAAAAGTCTCTGAAGTCATCAAAAGAACCATGGGACTTGGTATCATGGCAACCCAAAATCAGTCGCTTGATCGCGATACGATGGAACTCATCGCGTTAGAGTTTGGCAAAGAACTCATCGATGAAGTTGTCACCGATCCAACCCGTTTTGATGAAATGGTTATTGAAGAAGATGAAGCCTCATTAGAATCACGGCCACCTGTTGTTACGATTATGGGTCATGTTGACCACGGAAAAACAACCTTACTTGATACCATTAGACACGCCCGCGTTACCGAAGGTGAAGCTGGTGGAATTACCCAACATATCGGTGCATATCAATATAAAAAAGATGGTAAAGTTATTACCTTTATCGATACCCCAGGTCATGCCGCATTCACAGAAATGCGGGCAAGAGGCGCAAGCATCACAGACATTACTGTCTTAGTTGTTGCTGCTGATGATGGCGTTATGCCACAAACCAAAGAAGCCAT
>CAZXSS010000060.1:0-8243 GCA_964643385.1 uncultured Candidatus Izemoplasmatales bacterium | reverse complement strand
AACCG
This sequence comes from uncultured Candidatus Izemoplasmatales bacterium, assembly GCA_964643385.1. Taxonomy (GTDB): domain Bacteria; phylum Bacillota_I; class Bacilli_A; order Izemoplasmatales; family Izemoplasmataceae; genus SLQR01. The sequence goes on along the minus strand of CAZXSS010000060.1, from coordinate 8,238 downwards.
CTAAAATCAAGATATTAAATAAGTTAGAGCCAAAAACATTGCCAAATGCGAGTCCTGGTTCGCCGACAATAACCGTTGATGTTACACTGGTTATAAACTCCGGTAATGAGGTCACAATCGCTAACATCACACCGCCAATAACAGCACCACTAATATTGGTTTTTTTATCAAACTCATTCACAAAAAAAGAAGCGCGTGAGGTCGATATGACCGTAACGAGCGCAAGGCCTAAGTAACTTAATATCAATAGTGGTAAACTCACAATCATCACCTGATGTCTTTAATTTTTAATGCATAATCTATTATATCAAAAATAATTGATATTGCACGGAAAAAGAAAAAAATACCAGCGCAATATGCGCTGGTATCACTGTGTTATTTTAAGTTATAAAACGATTTTTTTCCTAAGTATTTCGCAGTTTGCCCAAGTTCATCTTCAATGCGGAGCAATTGATTGTATTTAGCAATACGGTCCGTACGTGAGAGTGATCCTGTTTTAATTTGTCCTGCATTGGTTGCAACGGCAATATCAGCAATCGTTGCATCTTCTGTTTCACCGCTACGGTGAGATACAACAGCGGTATACCCAGCTTGTTTTGCCATTTCAATAGCATCGAACGTTTCTGTAAGGGTACCAATTTGGTTAACTTTAATTAAGATACTGTTTCCAATACCTTCTTCAATTCCTTTGGCGAGTTTTTCTGTGTTAGTAACAAACAGGTCATCACCAACAAGTTGAACTTTTTTACCGAGTTTGTCGGTTAAAATTTTCCATCCATCCCAGTCGTTTTCATCAAGACCATCTTCAATTGAGATGATAGGGTATTTATCAATAAGGGTTCCGTAGAAGTCAGTAAGTTCTTCTGCACTCATCGTTTTACCTTCACCTGCTAAATCGTAATTGTTGGCTTCTTTGTTATAAAATTCACTTGAAGCAACATCCATCGCAAGTGCAATGTCTTCTCCTGCTTTATAGCCAGCTTTTTTGATGGCTTCCATAATGACTTCTAGGGCTTCTTCATTTGATTTAAGGTTTGGTGCAAATCCACCTTCATCACCAACAGCTGTATTGTATCCTTTGCCTTTAAGCACTGCTTTTAAGGCATGAAATATTTCTGCGCCGGCACGTAATGCTTCTTTAAATGTTGGGGCTCCAACAGGCATAATCATAAATTCTTGGAAGTCGACATTATTGTCTGCATGTGATCCACCATTGATGATATTCATCATTGGGGTTGGGAGTGTTTTTGCGTTGAATCCACCTAAATAAGCATAAAGCGGAAGCCCGGCAAATTCAGCACCGGCATGTGCACAAGCCATACTCACACCTAAAATAGCGTTAGCGCCTAATTTTCCTTTGTTTTTAGTTCCGTCTAATTCAATCATAAGTTTGTCAATTAAAACTTGTTCTGTCACATCGTACCCAATTAACGCAGGCGCAATGACTTCATTGACATTGTCTACGGCTTTTTGAACGCCTTTTCCTAAGTAACGGTCTTTGTCGCCGTCGCGTAATTCAACAGCTTCGTGTTCCCCTGTTGATGCTCCACTTGGTACAAGGGCGCGTCCAAAGGCACCAGAGTCAGTGTACACTTCAACTTCTACAGTTGGATTTCCTCGTGAGTCTAGTACTTCTCTTGCATAAATATCGGTAATAAATGGCATATAATCTCTCCTTTATTTTTTCTCCGTATTTATTATACGGTCTAATCTTTTAAAATACAATTGACTTTATTGATGTAAGCCTTTTTATTTTTTCTTAATTAATGATGTTCCAGTCATTTTTTCTGGTTTTTCAATCTCGAGGTAGTCTAACATGGTTGGCGCGATATCACCTAAAATACCATCGTCTCTTAATTCAATGCCTTTATCTGTGATAATCAAAGGAACTAAACTTGTCGTATGAGCTGTATGAATACCGCCTTCAGGATCTAGCATTTTCTCAGCATTCCCGTGGTCTGCTGTAATAATGGCGACGCCACCTTTTTCATTGAGTTTATCGACGACTTTTTGAACACAGGTATCAACCGTTTCAACGGCTTTAACTGCGGCACTTATAACACCTGTATGTCCAACCATATCACAGTTTGCGTAATTTAAAATAATCGTATCATATTTATCTTCATCAAGTGCGGCTAAGACTTTATCTGTCACTTCATAAGCACTCATTTCTGGTTTTAAATCATAGGTCGCAACACGCGGTGATTGAACCATAATACGTGTACTGCCTTCGATTTCTTTATCTTCACCACCGTCAAAGAAGAACGTAACATGGGCGTATTTTTCTGTTTCTGCAATACGCAGTTGTTTCATCCCTTCACGGCTAATGACTTCTCCGTACATATCATCAAGTGTCTGCAGTCCAAAGGCGATGCTACCTTTAACATCTTCATGATAATGCATCGTTGACACAAAGTGTAAATTATCAATGGTTTCAGATGATGGCATCTTTGTGGTTTTAGGGTTGGTTAATGCTTTTGATAATTGAATTGCGCGATCTGGTCTAAAGTTCATAAAAATAACCGCATCATTATCATTGACAGTACCTTCTTTATCAACATTAAAAGGAATCACAAATTCATCGACAACACCTTCATCATATGATGCTTTAACGCCATCAACGGCGTCATCGAAATGCGCGCCCTCACCGCGGACAATCACATCATAGGCTTGTTGTGTGCGTTCCCAGTTTTTATCACGGTCCATCGCATAATAGCGTCCGTGTATACTGGCAATCGATCCTATATGATGGTCTTCCATATAGGTTTCTAGTTCTTCAATATATTCAATTGCTGATTGTGGTGGTACATCGCGTCCATCCAAAAAGGCATGGACATATACATTATCGATGTCTTCTTTTTTCGCAAAGTCTAACATTGCTTTAAAATGGTCAATATGAGAATGCACGCCACCATCACTTAAAAGACCCATAATATGTAAATTCGAATCGTGTTTATTCACGTGATCAAACGCCGCTTTGTATGCTTCATTTTCATAAAAATCACCATCTTTAATGGCTTTATGAATGCGTGTTAGTGATTGATACACAACGCGGCCGCCACCTAAATTCATATGACCAACTTCACTGTTTCCCATTTGACCTTCAGGAAGACCTACGGCAAGTCCTGATGCGGTCATGGTACTTGATGGATACATTTCCATCAGTTTATCTACATTAGGGGTTTTTGCTAAACTTACGGCGTTGCCTTTACCAGGTTCAGCAAGTCCCCATCCGTCCATAATAATTAGTGCTACGGGTTTTTTCATTGTTCCACCTCTAAAAAAGTCTAGTATAGTCTTAATCATTCACTTTATTATAACAAGTAACATGGTTCATTGGTAGTAAAAAGACTTAAACGGAAACGCTTACTCTATCATATTTCCTTAAAATTTTGTATAATAGACCTAAGAAGATTGGAGTGAACGCGATGACACAATTAAAACTTGAAAAATTGCAATCTATATTAGAAAAACACAAAGATGACACAGTATATAATTATACCGTTCCTGACCTTTGGAATTGCTTTGATTATCCCGAAGATAAGCACATTAAAACTCCGACAAATGAACTTATGGTTAACCCATATGAATTTTACAGTTATTTAATCAAACATGTGTTTTTACCACATAAAAAACCTGATATTGACCCTGCGGATGCCATTAGTAAACATACCGCAACCCATACAGATGGTGACTGGGTTAAACAAAGTGTTATGTATTCTGCTTTTATCCGCGCATCGAGCGCATGGGATCACGACCGTAGTGGAGCCTTAGAAGATGAAAATATTTATAAATTAAAAGAAACGGGAACCTTCGTTAAAACCTTAGCCTTACTTCCACTACTGAAAAAAATGGGCGTGTCTGTCCTTTACTTACTTCCGATTTCTAAGTATAGCACCGCGCATAAAAAAGGCGATCTCGGAAGTCCGTATGCCGTTTCAAATTTCACTGCCTTAGATGAAAATTTAAAAGACCCTATGACGCAAGACGCAATGACCATCAATGAAGAGTTTAGAGCCCTAATTGAAGCCTGCCATTTATTAGATATCCGCGTCATCATTGATATTATCCCAAGAACCAATGCGATTGAAAGTGATCTAATTAGGAACCATCCTGATTGGTTTTACTGGATTGATGCGGATGCAGAGTATAAAGTTCCGTTTGTTGAAGGTATCGAACCGATTACTGCACCTACAAAAGACCGTTTAGAGATAGTCTTTAATAGTCCAGATGTTAAACGCCATCTAAATCAGTTTGCCTTTGACCCTAAAACCCAAGACAAGACAAAATATGCCCGCATTAAAAAAAGCAAAGACATCCTCGGTGCCATCAAAAAACATTATAATATAAAAGTCGCTCCAGCATTCAGTGATTGGATTAACGATACCCAACCACCGTGGACAGATGTCACTTTCTTTAGAATGTATAAAGACCACCCAAATGTGAGTAAACCATATGTCGGTAAAGACCAGCCACCATACGTCTTATATGACTCAATTAAATCAAATAAATACCCTGGTGATGAACCAAACCACGCATTATGGGACACCCTAACAAACATCATCCCAACCTACCAGTCTCAGTTTGGTATTGATGGTGCACGCATTGATATGGGACATGCACTTCCGCATGATCTATTGAAAAAAATTATGGAAAAAGCCAAAGCCAATGATCCAGACTTTGCTTTTATTGCTGAAGAACTTGCGCCTAAAGAAGCCAAGCATGCGAAAGCGCAAAACTACAATATGATTATTGGTAACGGGTTTTGGGCAGCACCGCGTATCTACGAAGAAAAAGCCTACGATTATTACTATAATTCGGTTAAGCACCCTTTACCTGTTTTTGCCTGTACTGAAACACACGACACCAAACGCATCGCCTCAAGACATGGTGGGCAAACCTTATCAAAAACAACCACCATCTTAAATATGTTTATGCCTAACGGTATACCCTTTATTAATTCAGCACAAGAAATATATGAAGTCCAACCGATGAACTTAGGTCTTGATTGTACTGATGAAGATTTATACCATTTAGACGAATCAGACCCATATTATAAAAAGTTGGCATTGTTTGATCGCTATCAGTTCCATTATACAAATCAAAACCGCTGGGAACTCCCTGATATTTTAGATGCGATTAAACCCATTAGAAAAAAATACCTTGCACAAATATCACAGGTTAAAAATTATCTACCACTCTATACCGACAATAAACAATTTATTGGCTATGCTTATTATAAAAAATCAAAACATAACCACAGTAATGTATTACTCATTTTAGCCAATTTAAGTCCTGATCATGAAGCCAAATTGGCACTTGGCATTGACGATGTAAGACAGCAGTCTAACAATCAAGAAATGCATGGGAAACTATTGTTTTCTACCCACGAAGGACCAAGAGCGTTCACTCAATTTTATAATCAAAATACCTTAGATATTCACCTCGGTAAAGGGGAAGTCAAAATTGTCGAACTCTAAGATATTAATAGTGAACGGTTCTCCTCATAAACATGGCCACACCATGCAAGTCGTCCATAGCGTATTTACCTCTTTCAACCCTAAAATTATCCACACCTATGATACCAACGTATCCTCTTGCGATGATTGTAAAGTCTGTCATTACAAACCTTCGTGTAAATTTAACGATGATATGGCACATATTAATGATGATTTGGACCACATAGATACATTGGTCATTGCCTCACCCATTTACTTTGGCGGATTAACGGATCAACTCACAAAAATCATTAACCGGTTTCAACCTTTTTTTGAAAAGAAATTCACCCATAAAATTCCTGTCCCCACAATAAGAAATATTTACCTAATCAGTACTTGCGCTTCTAAAACAGACACAATGTTTGATGGTCCAAAAGTCACACTAAAGATTTTAAAAGATTTATTTAGCGCTACCAACACAAAAACACTGACGCTCACAAACACCGATAATTTAGATGATATTGTATCGACATATCAAGACACCATTGATACCTTCTCATCAACTATAAAAAAAGAATTGACCTAAATCAGGTCAATTCTTTTCATTTGCGAGGGGTCTTGGATCCTTTTTTTCTGGTAGTAAGAAATTAATGCTTTCATTTAGCACAACACGGTTGTGTAAGTAATAGACAAGATAAACTTGAATCGGTAAGCTAACAAGTAAAATAATAGCGCGAATAGGCATGTTGCCTAATGTGGCTAACCATCCTGACCATGCCGCAAGTTGAACTGAATTAATACCAAAGCCAATGATAGCGGTTATGAAGATTGTGAAGGTTAATTTTGCCAAGGTAATTTTGCGTTTGTATAATAGTAACCCTGGTATTAGACCCCACATCATCGCGGTAACTGTCATTAAGTTGAGTCCATACCCATACGCAGTTCCATAAACCCAATCAGCCGCAAAACCAGCACTGAGTGCTAAAAACGGCCCAAGGACAATCCCAGCAATAATCAACGGTATTTCATACAGTGAAAACCGAAAATCGGCCAAGGTGGTAATTTGAAAAATAATTTTGACAACAGCTGACATCGATGCAAGTAGTGCAGCTAAAATGATGCGTTTTAAATGTGTGTTTCCCATAAGAAAAAACCTCCTAATTTTTTAGAGAGGTTCACAAAAATTACTGTATTATAACATACAAGTAAGATCAGCGAACGCGCTACTTAACCGCCACGGCTGTGTTCGTTTATACCCAACATCCCATGGTATAACACTTAACGCTAAGTAACTACTCTGATAATCTACTCCTATTGTATCAAGTTAATTAAATAAATCAACCATTATAATTCAAAATTGACCGGACCTCTTTCATGTATTTTTAAGTAGGTGTTCGCTTTTGAAAAATGCTTACATCCGAAGAAGCCTCTGTATGCAGATAAAGGGCTTGGGTGCGGTGCTTCTAAGATAAGGTGTTTTGAATGATCAATAAGTGGTTTTTTACTTCTTGCATGTGCCCCCCAAAGCATAAATACAACATGATTTTGATATGTAGATACGGCTTTTATAATTGTATCCGTTACCGCACTCCACCCTAGCACTTTATGACTGCTAGGTTTTGAATCTTCTACGGTAAGGGTTGTATTAAGTAATAACACACCTTCTTTAGCCCACTTGGTTAAATCTCCATGGTTCGGTATAGGAAAATCAATATCATTGTGAAGTTCTTTATAGATATTACGTAAAGAAGGTGGAATAGGTACATCTTTAGATACAGAAAACGCAAGCCCCATGGCTTGATGTTTTTGATGGTATGGGTCTTGACCTAAAATAACGATTTTCACTGCTTCTAAAGGCGTTAACTCAAGAGCTTTAAACCACGCATGTTTAGGCGGATAGACATCATGTAATTGGTTTTCTTTTAGCGCTTTACTATATGTTTGTTTAAACTGATGTGATGCTTTTAATGATTTCAGTGCTGTTTCCCATGTCATTGAATATTCACCTCATTATCTATTATATCAAATCATTGGCTAAAATATAGAAAAACCCAGTTCAATTGAACTGGGTTTTAGAGAAAATAATTATTTGTTTAAGATTTTTGCTTGAGCAGCTGCTAAGATAGCAATTGGAATACGGAATGGTGAACAAGACACATAGGTAAGTCCTGCTTTATGGAAGAAGTGCACACTGTCTGGGTCTCCACCGTGTTCTCCACAAATACCAACAACTAAATTTTCATTATTTGCTTTTCCGCGTTCAGTCGCGATTTTAACAAGTTCTCCAACACCAGTTTGGTCAACTGATGTAAATGGATCTTTTTTGAAGATTTCTTTATCTTTATATTCACCTAAGAACTTACCAGCGTCATCGCGGCTAAATCCATAAGTCATTTGTGTTAAGTCATTGGTTCCATAACTGAAGAAATCTGCTTCTTTAGCAACCTCACCAGCAACAAGTGCAGCACGAGGCGTTTCAATCATGGTTCCAACAAAGTATTCAAGTTCAACACCAGCATCTTTAATCAGTTGATCTGCTGTTTCAACAACGTATGCTTTAAGGTAAGTAAACTCTTCAACCGTTGAAATTAAAGGAATCATAATTTCTGGTTTAACGACGATGTCATCTTTTGCCATATCGATAGCAGCTTGAATAATCGCTTTAACTTGCATCACGGTAATTTCTGGATAAGTTACAGCTAAACGGCACCCGCGGTGTCCAAGCATTGGGTTAAACTCGTGTAATGTTTCTAAGGCACGGTTTAAGCGGTCTTCTGTAACGTTTAATTTTTTCGCAACT
>CAZXSS010000059.1:0-8243 GCA_964643385.1 uncultured Candidatus Izemoplasmatales bacterium | reverse complement strand
ACCTAAGCAAAAATTTCTTTTTGTCTAATCCTTATATGCAACAGTTACATTGATTATATTATTGTATCATTTGCGTTGTTTTTACTGGGATATGCTTTTGTTAAAACAATTACAGCTGCTCCACAGATAATTGTATCTTTGGCTATTATCGTATTTTATTATCACATAGCCCATTTTATCTTTGGATTACTAATCATAACCGCATATTTAATAATAATTAAACGACGTATTGGAAAAGTCCATCTAATAAAAGTTATCCGTAGTATCTTCCTAACCCCAATCAGTTTTATTTTGACATATATAGCAGTTTTTTTAGTTGCGGTCTCTAGTTGTAGCATGTAATCTAAAATGCGTATTACTATACCAAATAGCGTTATTTAACATAGTATATACACTTTGTCTATTACGAGACTTTCTATGCTTTGCAGAGTATGATATAATTTAAGATATTCCGCAAAGTAGGTGTTTTATGAAAAAAAATATATTTGAACGAGATAATCTAATAAAATATTTATTAGTTGTAGCAATTATTACAATAACAATAATTGGTATTAATTATATTCAGGAATTATTTCCTAATTTTTTACAAAGAGTTAGACTTTCTTTTCGCTCTGTCTTTATTCCTTTTGTGGTAGCATTCTTCTTAAGTTTTATTATTGGACCATTAGCGAATAAAATGGAAGATAAATTACATCTTCCTAAATCATTAAGCATCGTACTGTCTATTTTTATAGGAATCCTAGTCGTGTTAATTATCATTAGTGTAACTATCGTTTTTATTGTTTCGCAACTTACGGTTATTATTCAAAGTTTAGTTACACTAGTCGATAACGATATATTAGAGTCACTATTAAGAGAAGTTATCACGTTAATTGATGAGAACTTAGACCAAACCAATATTAATCAACTCATTAATGGATTAATTGATGAGGGTGTTACGGTAGAACGTATTTTTCGTTTAGTAGGAACGTCATTTGTAACTGTCTCAGCAATTGCATCTAGCCTAATAAGCACGGTATTCTTAATTGTTTTAACGCCAGTCTTTATGTATTTTATGATTAAAGAAAAAGAAGTGATTTTTAGAAACTTATCTAAAATTGTACCTAGAACATTTAGAGATGATGCAATCGAGTTAGGCATAAGAAGCAATGTCGTTATCAAACATTATTTTGTCGGTCAAGCATTAATGATGTTTTTTACATCGTTATTCTTTATTATCGCATATGGTGTCTTGTCTTTCTTTATACCAAACTTCACATTGTTATATGCTTTGATTTTTGCCATTCTTATGGGTCTACTATGTGTCATTCCTTATCTCGGTATTTGGCTCGGTATGGCCGCACCGATTGTTTATTTAACGACGCTTCACTTGGAATACGGTGGACCTAATGATAATAATATTTATTTAATAGGGATCATAGCAGTATTGGTTGCCAACTTCATTCAAGCTGTTTTAGAGAGTAGCGTTATTCAACCCGCTGTTTTCAGTAAACAAGTACATATCCATCCCCTAGCAGTATTATCAAGTTTTATATTTTTCGGTGGCGTATTTGGGTTGCCAGGATTTTTGTTAGCTATTCCTATTGCCGGAACGATTAAAGTCGTCATACAATATTATAAGGGTACTGATGAAGAACTGACAAAAGTAGTACAAGATAAAATTGATAAAGAAAGAGTTAAACAAAAAATCTAATGTACTCGAAGACAAACGCATGTGCGTAAGTCTTTACTAAGAAAGGAATAGCACATGCGTTTTGAATATATTTTCATTTTATTTATGGGTACCATTTTAATGTTTGTTACATATGCTGTTAACGTGCTTGATTATTATTTATCTTTGTTAAGTGGACTTGCTTTTTTACTCGCATTAGTTTTTCTAATTATGGGACTCCCAGGGTTCTTTTTGTTGGGAATCATCATAGGGGGAATGTTTATTGCAGGAGCTACCTTATATCAAAAGTTATATGACCATTAAAAAAACGTGTCTTAAGACACGTTTTTTTAAAATAGTGCGATAAGTATTAACGAAAATACAAATGAAGCTGCATTGGCTAAAATGGCATAAAAAACAGCACGCCACCGTGAGTGTTCCTTTAAGTATATGCCATATAAAATCGCTTCTAATAAAAACACAACAGCCTCACCTAAAAAGAGTAACAGTATGGCACCAAAAACACCACCTAGATAATAATATCCATAAACTATCAATCCAGTTAAAACTATTTGTGTAGCAACATTAATACCGATAACTAACTGATAAGAAGCCTTTTTTCTATACATAAACAAATAAAGAATACCGACTTCAATGAGCAGGGTAATAATCAGTCTGTATAAATAATCGAATCCCAGTTTGAAGTAAGGAAAATTTCCTTCGATATCGCCCGACACCGTACCAACACCAATGTGGGATTCGTTAAGCGTTACATTTGATAAATCATAGGTAACCTCACTCGCGAAAAATACAGTCGATACAACCTCTGACACAATAACGTTATCGTTAATAACAACAGCAATTTTAAATGTCTTTGGCGCAAAATAATCAATAGTATAAGTATCTGAATAATCTATTTGCTTAACCATACCCGGTTCATCTGAGAGAGTATAAGGAACGAAACCATCTGGATCGCTATAAGTTTTTAATGCATCAGGATACTCGTCTTTATAATAATTAATGTTATCAGAATTCACCGTATTTGATTCAATTAAAAAATCAACACTATAAGGTACATCAACGCCTTTTATTGTAACCTCAACAGATGGCTTTGGGCCCATATCGGCAGTTGTTTTTTGCATGGTTAGTGGTATTAATAAAAAAAACAATAAAACAATCATTAATTTCTTCATATTATCACCTTTAAGCTTATTTATAACAATAGTATATCATTCCATATGCAATACTTCTACTAACAATAAAAAAAGCCTTAAAAGGCTTTATGTTACAATGTTGTAAGGCCAATCAATAATACCACCTAAATCATAGACATTGGTATATCCAAGAGTAACTAAAATCTCTACTGCTTCAGCACTTCGGTTTCCACTACGGCAATAAACAATTATTTCAGTTGATTTGTTAGGTATAGCTGTTTCAATTGAATCCTCGATAGTATTTAAAGGGTATAATAAAGCACCTTCAATGTGTCCTTCGCTATATTCAGAAGGTGTTCTTACATCTAACAATAGGGCATCAGCTGTATTGATACGCTCTAACGCCTCATCAGCACTTATACTATAGTCTGAACCACCGCATCCTATGAGTCCGACCATTATCATGGTAAAGAGTACCATTAATTTTTTCATTTTTAATCACCTTATTTTAGTTTTCTTTATTGTATCAGTTTTACGATTTTGACACTACAAAATTGTACTTATTTTATTCTGTCATGCAAACTATATAATTTTTTTGTCATACGGTTACGTTTTTGGTGATAAGTAAAGCATTGATAGTAAACATCTCTATGGACAAGGCTTTAACCCTTGGTTGGAATAGAGAACTATGAAATAAGATTGTTAAATGCATCTTATTATACCTTGTATTTATAACAATTTTTTGATATATTCACGGTATACATGTTTCTTTATATAATAATCTATTTTAACTAATAATTAAGAAATTATAATTCAATGTATTATAAAAAAATATTCAAAAGAAAGAAGGAGATTATATGATTATCCAAGTTGTAGGTACAGGATGTAAAAGTTGTAAAAGATTATTAAAAAATGTGGAGTCTGCAAAAAAAGCACTTGATATAGATATCGATATCAAGTATGTTACAGAGATGGATGCAATTATGGAAACAGGTGTGGTCCACACACCAGGGCTCGTCATTGATGGTAAGATTGTATCAAGTGGACAAGTTTTATCACAAGACGATATTATTAAGATTATCAAAAAAAGTTAGGACTTGAAATATGCAGGAAAAATCTAGAATGCATAGTGGAAAACTGTATATGATGGACGAACAACTATTTAATGAGCTGTCTCGCGCAAAAAAATTAGTTAATGCATATAATAAAACCAAAATGAAGCAAAACAAAAAGCGCAAAAAAGTTCTTTCTAAAATGTTAGGAAAAACTGGGAAATCCCCATATATAGAGCCTCCCTTTTTTTGCGATTACGGAACCAATATTACTGTTGGCGATAATTTTTATGCCAATACAGGGTGTATCATATTAGATTCAGCCCCAGTAAGAATAGGCCATCAGGTTATGTTTGGTCCTCGTGTTTCTTTATTTACAGCAACACATCCAGTTGATGTTAATGTCCGTAATAGTAGACTTGAATACGCTAAACCAATAACCATAGGAAATGGCGTATGGGTCGGTGGAGACGTGACAATTAATCCTGGTGTTGTAATCGGTGATAATACGGTTATTGGTTCGGGATCCGTTGTTACAAAATCAATACCAGAGAAGGTTATTGCAGCAGGAAATCCATGTAAAATAATCCGTTCAATTTCATCTCAAGATAAAGCATATTGGGAAAAACTAGCCAATGAGTATAGTAAAGAAAAAAATAAAACTTCCTAAGAAGTTTTATTTTATTATTATCTTAGTGGTTTTAATGCATTACCCCAAGCAATAACTTGGTTTAACATATCATTTAAGTTATTTTGATGTAAATCCTGAGGTTTGAACTTACTATAATTTTCAAAGTCTAAAAATAAAGATAATAGCACTTGCGTTCTAACATCCGCAATCTGTAATTCACCTGCAATTAATCTTACGTTCTCTGCGGCTCTTGTGCCGTATGCGGAACCATAACTTACAAGACCTGCTGCTTTATTTGACCATAATTCTCTTTTAGCAGAATCAATCGCATTTTTCAAAACACCAGTTATAGCATGATTGTATTCTGGAACGATAAAGACATAACTATCTAGCGAATCAATTTTATCATTCCAAGCAGTTAAATCATTATTTTCTAGTGTTTCACCTAAAAATGGTAACTTGTAATCTCTTAAATCAATAAGTTCGTATGTTGCATCTTCTCGCTTTTGTGCATGCTTTAAGACCCATTCACCAACTTGTCTGCTTACGCGTCCTTCTCTAGTACTCCCTAGTATAATTCCTATTTTCATTATGTGCCTCCTTCATAAATTTAGTTAATTAATTAAAATTATTATAAATTATTATTATTATTTAGTGAAGTGAAATACATTAATATGTTAGAAATGTTATGATAAGGGTAAGGAGTGATTAAAGTGAATAGAAAAAGATTAATTATTGGTTTAATTACAGGCGCATTACTTGGAGTTTTATGTATAATTGGTGCGCAAATACGATCAGGCGGAGAAAAAGAGACGGTATATTTATTTGCGTTTTGGTATAATCGTGTATTAATGGGTGGCGTTATTGGACTTATCAGTTTTCCCTTAGCGTTTAAATATAAGTTACTACGCGGTGCCATAATTGGGATAGCCGTATCATTTATGTTTTATGCTTCAACATCATTCGTAGATCATATTGGGTTTCTTGTTGGTCCGCTTTATGGTGTGATTATTGAGGGAGTACTGCATAAGCTAAAGCTATAATAGCATCAAAATTATATTATTCCATCTCGAAAGCTACGTTTTCTAGTTCATCTAGAGAATGGAAAAACATTTCTGCAGTTCGAGTGTTTGATGCCAATGGGATTTTGTACACATCAGAAAGTCTAAATAAAGCTGATACATCTGGTTCGTGCGGTTGAGCAGTTAGCGGATCGCGAAAAAATAGTATCATATTAATTTCTTGATTGGCAACAGCCGCCCCTATTTGTTGATCGCCACCTAAGGGACCTGATTTATAACAATAAATATCAAGTCCAGTGTTTTTACCAACTAAAGAACCCGTGGTTCCCGTCGCAACTAAGGTGTGTTTCTTCAATGTGTTTACATGTTTTTTGCAAAATTTAATCATGTCATCTTTTTTCTTATCATGTGCTATTAGCGCTATTTTCATGGCGTTCTCCTTATAGTTTATTAAGATAATGGACGTATTAATGACGCATCATCATTGTTAACTTTATTTACTGACTTGCTTACTTTAAAATAATCCATTTTTTTTGATGGGAAATCTTTTAGTAAAGGCGTTAATGTATTTTTTTCAGTGTTTGGTTTAACCCATGTTTCATGTACATCGAAGGGTAATATTACTGGCATTCTATCATGGATAGTTTTCATAAGCTCGTTTGGCGATGTTGTTACAATGGCGCATGTATGTGATTTAGTGCCATCGTCTAAAGTCTGTGAGTGATAGATACCTGCAAAACCAAAAATAGTATGGTCTTTTAAATGTATATGCATTGGTTGTTTATCATTATCTTTTTTCTGCCATTCATAAAATCCATCGGCTAAAATAATGCAGCGATGTGATTTAAAGGCGAAATCAAAACTATGTTTTGATTTTAAGGTTTCGCTACGTACATTTATTATATTATAATAATTAGATGATGTAGCCCACACTGGGATTAAGCCCCAAGTTAAATATCCTGCACGATATTTTTGCCCATCATGAATAACAGCTAAAACCTGTTGTGAGGGCGCAATGTTATATCTAGGGGGGGCAACTTCATGAGTGATTTCATCAATGTTGTAAGTATCTTTTAGAAATGCGTTTAAATCATCTTTACTATAAGTTAGAGTAAATCGTCCGCACACAAAAATCCCCTCTTTATGATAAGTCTAGTGATTTTAACGTATCAAAGTCGTCTTTATCGAGTTCAACGTCTACTAATATATTGTTTTTTATGTGATTTGGGTTTTTAGACCGTGGTAATGGTAAAATATCCTGAGCCAAAATATACGATAGTGCAATGTGTGCTTCACTTACATGATATTTTTTGGCCATATTTTTTATTGTTTCATTACTAAAGATATCTGCCTTGCCAAGTGGTGAATAAGCCTCAACTAAGATATTGTGATCTTCACAATAAGCAATGGTTTCATTTTGTGG
This sequence comes from uncultured Candidatus Izemoplasmatales bacterium, assembly GCA_964643385.1. GTDB lineage: Bacteria > Bacillota_I > Bacilli_A > Izemoplasmatales > Izemoplasmataceae > SLQR01. Next base: position 1,310 of record CAZXSS010000059.1, on the reverse strand, counting down.
ATGACCGATGTGGAACTTAATTTGATTAACATGCGGTGTGATATCACAGTTGTCGATAATATTTTTTAAGTGTTTAGGTTCAAAATTTGATACGCCTATAGCCCTAACACGCCCTTCACTATACATATCTTCTAAGGCTTTATAGACCTTTACATTACCAGCTTCATAGTCACTACCGACATCATCCCAAGGCCATGGAGCGTGGATTAAAAATAAATCTAAGTAATCCGTATCCAAGTTATTTAGAGTTGTTTCAAAAGCTTTAATGGCGTCATCATAAGTTTTGATTTTGGGATCTAGTTTTGATGTAATAAAAATATCATTGCGGTTGAATCCGGAATCCTTTATAGCACGTCCAACGGCTTCCTCGTTTTTGTAAATTTCAGCTGTATCAATATGCCTATACCCTGTGTTTAAGGCAGTAAGTACAGATTGATAACATTCTTCCCCTTTTAGTGGAGCAGTTCCAAACCCAATTTTAGGTATTTTTATGTCGTTTGACAAAGTATAAAATGCATCGATAATTTTCATTGTATCGCCTCCTATATATATTAATAATATCATTTTTAGCCAAAACTTGCATATGTTAAGGTTATTAATCGAAAAGAGGAAAGCATCGTGAAGAAAATTACATATAATATTAATCAAAGAAAAGTTCAAGAACTATTAAATCAAGATTCAACGTTAGAACCTTTATTTAAAAGGGTAAAATCAGTTGATGTTTATATAGAAGATGACTATTTTGAATTTTTGGTGTTCACTATTATCGGTCAACAGTTGTCAGTATCCGTTGCTGATACATTATTTAAGCGAATAAAGACCTACTTCAATAATAACTTAACTGCCGATAAAGTGCTTTTAACTGAAGATATCGTATTAAGAGAACTGGGTTTATCTTATCGTAAAATCGCATATTTAAAATCATTATCATTATCTGAAAAAAAAGGCACTTTAAGTAAAGAAAACATAAACAGTAATAGTATTGAAACCATTAAAGCTCAGTTATCAAAGATAAAAGGAATTGGACCTTGGACTATAGAAATGTTTCTAATGTTTTCTTTAGGATATGAAGATGTTTTTTCTGTAGGCGACTTAGGATTACGAAATGCCTATAAACAAGTTATGAACCAACCATCATTAACGAATCAGGAACTCGAATCAATTAGTTTAAAATGGCGACCATATCGGACTATCGTGGCACATTTTCTTTGGAAGTATTGGGATGAGTTAAGACATGAAACATAAAGTTTCATGTTTTTTAATGCATATTGCATGAAACTATTTCGAATTCGAAATATAATGATAATGAG
>CAZXSS010000058.1:2094-8323 GCA_964643385.1 uncultured Candidatus Izemoplasmatales bacterium | reverse complement strand
AGTAGCATCCATGGCATTTAAATCTACATCTACTTTATAGCCAGCGTACGTTTTAGGGGTAAAGTGTATTGTTTTATAGTCCATAAAAACCCTCCTTTATATATTATCATGATACGGGGTTTTACGCTTTCTATCAAGCAATTTTATGATGTTAATACGTAAAAAAGGCGCCAATATTATTGGCGCCTTAGCTAGTGTAATTATGCTTCGTCCCCATCTAAGCCATATCGCATGAGCTCATTAAGAATCGTTGAATGTTGTTCATGTGGTGGTTTATTAGTATCGTAACCCGCAAGTTTTGAAAAAGGATGTACACTTAAATGAGAAAATTCACTATCATCGTGCAACACCATAATGTAATGACTTCCAACTTCGAATAAATTATAATCTCCAGGGATTATAATCTTGTCTAACGTATATTCAACAAACTGATCTTTCTCATTATATCCTCCCATAATGCCAACAAGTTCATTATTAGAAAGTGTTCCTTTGATATCGTACACCGGTGTTATATTAAAGTATGTGCGGGGTATTTGAATGTTAGATGAGTCGCCTACGGACTCAGCATTTAAGTCTGTATGATCAATACCATCAACTTTAACAATGGTAATGTAATCAGCCATTTCTAAAAGTTCTTCAAAGGTATAAAAATCATTATCTAAATCTGTTTCAATGATTGTTGAGTCATTGCACGCCCCTAATAGCAAGGCAGTAGTACCATATAGTAAAATTAATAAAAACTTTTTCATTGGTCATCCCCCTTTAAAATTTTCAACAGTTATCCCTAACATTATTTTTCTATAGTGTCTCACAATAAAGCCATTATTGTTATTACTATACCATGCAGTCGATTATAATTAAATAGTTTTATGAACTCAATGATTAATAATGTGATGTTCTATGCTTCATATAGAAAAAGGAATGACTTAGGCAAGAAGCCCATAATCATTCCTTAGTGATTATATAATTGTAACGTTTGGATAAATCACAACGTAATTATTCGTACTTTGTGATTTAACTGTTATTTATTTTTGTGATGCTAAGTATTTGATAGTACGTACCATTTGAGCAACATAACTCATTTCATTGTCATACCATGATAAAACTTTAACCATTTGTTTTCCGTCTACTTCAACGACTTTTGTCATTTGCGCATCAAATAGTGACCCGTATTCAATACCAATAGTATCACTTGAAACGATTGGATCTTCTGTGTATCCTAGTGTTTCACTTGCGGCGTTTTTCATTGCGTTATTAACGTCTTCAACAGTAACGTTTTTCTCAAGTTCAACAACTAAGTCAACAATTGACCCTGTGACTGTTGGTACGCGTAATGCAAGTCCATCAAGTTTACCATTTAAGTGTGGTAAAACAAGACCTACAGCAGCAGCTGCACCGGTACTTGTTGGTACGATGTTTGCAGCAGCGGCGCGTCCGCGGCGCGCATTAATATGTTTTGCATGTGGTCCGTCAAGTGTATTTTGATCATTGGTATACGAGTGAACAGTTGTCATTAACCCTTTAACAATACCAAAATTATCGTCTAAGACTTTTGCGACTGGTGCTAAACAGTTGGTTGTACATGATGCCCCACTTACGACTGTTTCTGAACCATCTAAAATGTCGTGGTTAACATTGTAAACGACTGTTTTTAAGTCACCTTTTGCTGGTGCACTAATCATAACTTTTTTAGCGCCTGCTTTGATGTGTTTTTCTGCTTTGTCTTTTGAGGTAAAGAATCCTGTACATTCTAAGACAACATCAACGTCTAATTCTTTCCAAGGTAAATCCTCAGGATCACGTTGTGCGTATACTTTGATTGATTTCCCGTCGACAACTAAATTGTCACCTTCAAAAGAAATGCTGTCTTGTTTGAAGCGTCCTTGTGCGGTGTCGTATTTAAGTAAATACGCGAGTGATTCTGCGTCAGTTAAATCGTTGATGGCAACGATGTCGAACTCTGGATTGTCTTGCATTAAACGGAATGCTAAACGTCCAATACGTCCAAATCCATTAATTGCTACTTTTGCTTTCATGAATAAATGTCCTCCTTATATTATATGAAATCATACACTTTAATTATAGTTAACATTCGGCTTAATTACAACTGATATCCAAGTACTAAAAACGTTTTCAGGGTTTTCAGTCAAAAAAACACCACACATATGTATGGTGTTTTATGAAATAATGTTATTGATTGCTAGCTTCTTTTTGCTTAAGTTCATTGAAGTATGTTTCAAGGGCATGGACATAGTCACAATCTTCGCCTTTATCACATGTAGTACACATAATGATTTCGCGTAAACGTTTAGGGATAAAGGTTCTAATTTCGTCTTCGTTATACCCAACTTGCATTTTGTTGTCTTCAATGATAATCGGACGACGTAATACACTTGGATTTTCAATAATGAACTCAGTTAACTCGTTCATTGACATATCTTCCATGTTTAGGTCCTTATCTTGGAATACTTTCGATCGTGTTGAAATGATATCTTCAAATCCACTCTCCGTGTTTTTTAGCATTAAATGTATGTCGTCTTTGGTAAGTTTAATGTTAAAGATATTTTTCTCACGATAATCAATGCGATGTTCGTCTAACCATTTTTTCGCTTTTCTACATGAAGAACAGCTTGGTGTTGTGTATATTTGTATCATCTAAATACCTCCTTTAGGTTATTGGAGCTTTTACTACTTAATTATAACATAATTTAGAAAAAATACAATTTGATTTTCAATGAAAATGCTTGCATTTTTGTATAAAAAGTGAATTTTTGTGTGCTATAATGGGAGAGTATTTAATTATAACAAATGGAGGCACATAAATGAAGTGGAAATTAGAAAATTTATACGAATCTGTAAGTGATTGGGAAGCTGATGTTGAGGCATTACAATCGATATTAAAAGAGATTCCTAACTTTAAAGGAAACTTAGGCGATTTTGAGACCTTTAAGACGTATTATACTAACCAACGTGAGGTGGCTGTTAAGGCGCATAAACTTTATCAATATGCGGCTCTTAAGAGCGATTTAAACAAAAAAGATGTTGAAAACGCTGCTCGAGTTCAAAAAATTGGCTATATTCTAAATGAACTTGCTAAAGCATCGTCGTTTGAATCACCAGAAATTTTATCGCTTGGTAAAGAAAAAGTTATGGAATTTATAGACCGTGATCCATCTTTAGAAGAATACCGGTTTCCATTAGAAAAACTGTTTCACCAACAAGACCATGTCTTAGATGAACAAAGCGAAGGCTTACTCGCAAATTTTAGCCAACTATCATCTCAGGGTCCACAAATCTATATGGCGCTTGCAGTAGCTGATAACACCAGTGAAGAGGTTACGTTAAAAGATGGGACAACGATTACGGTTACTAACGGAAACTTTAGAAGCTATCTAGCTGATTTACAAGATGCTGATGACCGTGAAACGGTCTTTAAGGCAGTATTCAAACATTACGAACAACATAAAAATGTCTATGCACAGATATATAATACCGTCTTACAAGCAGATATCGCTCGGATGAAATCACGCGAGTACGATTCAACGCTAGAATCCTATTTACATAAAAATAAAATCGATCCACAAGTTTACCATAACTTAGTTGAGGTTGCGAGTGAAAATACTGATCTTATTAAACGTTATTATGCCATTCGCAAAGACGTCTTAGGCTTAAAAGAACACCGCACATTTGACCGGTTTATGCCGCTCGCTGAAAGCGATAGTAAGTTTAGCTTTGATGAAGCAAAAAACTTATTCTTTAAGTCGATTGACCATTTAGATGATTCCTTTAAAGACAAAGCAAAAAGTGCTTTAGCGGAAGGTTACGTTGATGTCTACGAACAAGACGGTAAACAAACAGGCGCTTACTCTTGGAGTGCGATTAATGAACATCCGTTTATTTTACTAAACTATGATGATACGTTAAATAGTGTGTTTACTGTAGCCCATGAAGCAGGACACTCAATGCATTCATTATTTGCAAGTGAAGCACAACCTGTAGCGACCCAAAATTATACGATTTTTGTTGCTGAGATTGCGTCAACATTTAATGAACATATGTTGCTTGATTATTTCATTAAAAATAACAAAGGAACGCAAGCAGATAAAATCAATCTTCTGCAACAATCCATCGATGATATTTTAGGCACCTTCTACCGTCAAACCTTGTTTGCGGCGTATGAGCTTAGAGCGCATGAACTTGCGGAAAAAGGTGAACCAATTACGCATGAAGCGCTATCAAATATTATGATTGAGCTTTATAAACAGTACTACGATATTGACATTTCTAAAGAACCAGGTAAATCGTATGTATGGGCGTATATTCCGCACCTCTTTAAAACCCCGTATTATGTTTATCAATATGCCACCAGTTTTGCGGCGAGTTTAAAATTATATGAACTGGTTAAAAATGATCCTACAAATATTGAAAAACATATGGCCTTACTTAAATCAGGTGGGAATGATTACCCAGTTGAACAAGTTAAAAAAGCAGGCATTGATTTAACCAATAAAGAAGCGTTTAAAGCAGTTGTAACCCGTCTTGAAACATTACTTGATGAATTAGAACTTGCATTAAAAGGATAATTAATTTATTATATAGATAACACGATGAATAGAAAAAGTAATATCTAAAAGCTGTGTAAAGCGAGTTTGGGATAGTGTAAGCCAAATCATATGCGTAGATATGAATGGGTCTATGAGTGGCGCCAATCACGCCCGCACCTTCAGCGTTATGAAGCGAGTGCTAGTAGGTATACTAGAACTAAGGTGGTACCGCGTCTATTCCACGTCCTTAGCTTGTCTAAGGACGTGTTTTTTTATTTTAAAGGAGGAATTACTATGAAACATATTGTCTCTGGCATCCAGCCAACAGGAACACTCAATTTAGGCACCTATTTAGGAAGCATTAAAAATTTTGTGACCTTACAAAAGTCTTATACAGATCATCACTTTTTATTGTTTATTGCCGACTTACATGCAATTACCATTCCAAGAGATCGCCAAGTATTACGGAAAACAATTAAAGAGCTTGCGGCGCTTTATTTAGCATGCGGTTTAGAAAAAGAACGCTTATCGTTGTTTATTCAATCTGAAATTGAGGCGCATTCGCAAATGGCATATCTTCTGCAGTGTTTTACATATATGGGTGAGTTAGAACGAATGACACAGTTTAAAGAAAAGGCACAAAAACAAACTGCAGGTGTAACCTCTAGTTTATTTACTTACCCTACCTTAATGGCCGGAGATATCTTATTATATGACGCTGAATATGTCCCTGTCGGTGAAGATCAAAAACAACATTTAGAACTTACGCGTGATTTAGCTGAACGGGTTAATAACCGTCTCGGCGATTTTTTCACTGTCCCAAAACCTTTGATTCCTAAAGTTGGCGCTCGGATTATGAGCTTAACTGATCCAACGAAAAAAATGAGTAAATCAGATGAGAATGTTAAATCACGCATCTTACTTTTAGATGATGATGCGATTATTAGAAAGCGCATTATGAGCGCGGTGACTGACAGCGACCAAAGCATTCATTTTGATAAAGAAAACAAACCTGGTATAAGCAATCTTTTAACCATCTATAGTGCCATAACCCACGAATCTATTGAAACCATTGAAGCGCGGTATAAGGACGCTAGTTATGCGGATTTTAAAACCGCACTTGCTGATAAAGTGGTTGCTGAACTTGCGCCAATTAAAGAAAAATATAACGCATTAGTAAAAAGCAATGAGTTAGACATCTTTTTAGATGAAGGACGAGAATATGCAAGTAAAATTGCCCGTAAAAAAGTATTTAAATTAAACCATAAGCTTGGTCTTGGTAGAAAACGCAAATAAAAAAACTGACTTTTTAGTCAGTTTTTATTGTAAATTAAAATCGTTAATTAAATCAGTTAGTGCTCTTAGTGCGGCTTGCGCGTCTTCACCTTCTGCTTCGATGGTAATCAAACTTCCGCGGTGAATCCCGAGTGATAACACACCCATAATCGATTTTAAATCAACCGATTTATTTTCATGGTGTAAGGTGATTTTTGACTTGAATTCGTTGGCTTTCTTAACAAGGGTAGTTGCTGGTCTGGCGTGAACGCCTTGATCATTTGCAATCACAAAATCTTTACGCATGTTCCCTCACTCCTTTAAAGATGCTTTTAAGGCATCAAATATGGCTTCGTTATCATCATTAAAATAGCACTTTACTTTATCCCCAATAATATTAATCCCAACAG
>CAZXSS010000058.1:0-1994 GCA_964643385.1 uncultured Candidatus Izemoplasmatales bacterium | reverse complement strand
TTATCATCATTAAAATAGCACTTTACTTTATCCCCAATAATATTAATCCCAACAGCGCCTGCGTCTTTTAAAGCATTCATGTCTGCCTTTTTCACATCATTTAGGGTGACATTGATTTTATTTCTTACAAAGGTAATTGATTTGATATTGTCTTTTCCAAAAGCGTGTTTAATTTGGTTAATATCGATGGGTTCTGCTTTACGAGATTTATTGATGGTGACGATTAAAATAATTATTAAAAGGGTAACTAAAATAAGTCCTGCAGCTATATAAACATAAATATTAGAAACTAAAAAAGGCATAATCATACTCCATTCTTTTATGATTAGGTTTATTTTACCACAGTTTGTTTATTTTTAAAATAATTTACCGTATAATATAATAAGAACATAACCATAGAAAGAAGGGCAACCATGAACGTTAAAATCGCAAATGATAAAAAAACATTACTCGATCATTTTTATGTTCGCGGCATGGTCTTTATTGAAGAACAAGCCATTGACTGGATTGAAGAGTTCGATGCGTGGGATTATGATGCGACGTTATTTGTTTTATATGATCAAGACAAACCAATTGGTGCGGCAAGACTTTATAAAGATAAGGTAGGTAGAGTTGCAGTATTAAAATCACATCGCCATAAAAAGGCTGGGACTGTTATTATGACTGCATTAGAAGACTACGCGAAAACACAAGGACTTAAAACATTAAAACTCGGTGCTCAGTGTTATATTATTCCTTTTTATGAATCGCTTGGTTATGAAGCATACGGAGAGGTTTTCTTAGACGCGTTAATTGAACATAGAATGATGAAAAAAGATTTATAGTTTATGTAGTTTGCATTCGAACTATGTATCGTATATAATATATTAGGAAGAAGTGAGAATATGAAAAAAGTTACCGAAGCCATCATTGAAATACCAATGGGAACCCGCAATAAATATGAAATTGATAAACAACGAAACCGCATTAAACTTGATAGAGTTTTGTATTCACAAATGACCTATCCTGCAGAATATGGGTATATCGAACATACGTTAGCTGAAGATAATGACCCGCTTGATATTTTAGTAATCGCGAGCACAAAAACATTTCCAGGATGTATTGTCGATGCAAGAATTTTAGGGTATTTAGATATGATTGATAATGATGAAAAAGACCAAAAAGTCATTGCCGTTATGGAGCATGACCCCCGTTTTAGTCATATTCAATCATTAGATGACATCCAAGATCATATGAAACGAGAAATTAAGCACTTCTTTAAAACTTACAAGGATTTACAACAAAATAAAAAAGTTGAAGTCTATGATTTCCACTCTCAAAAAGAAGCTATCCAGTTAATAGACGAATGCTTAGAACGCTATAAAAATCAGGAGGAAGTATAATATGGCAAATAAAATAGATATCGTATATGATAATCAATTTCATGGTATTGTATCGGGGAAAACGGGATCCGTCCAAACCGGGCCATCAGAAGGGGCAATGCAAGCCTATGATTTATTTTTAGGTGGCTTAGGTGCATGTTTAAACCATACCTTTCAAACGGTCATGGATAAGAAAAAACTGTCTGTTCAAGCGATTAAATACCATATTGAAGGCGTTAAGCGTGATGAAATACCAACGACGCTTAAACACGTAAAAATTGATGTGACGGTAACAGGAATTGAAGACGGAAAAGAAGACAAAGTCACAAAAGCATTTGAACTAGCAACCAAATATTGCAGTGTTTATGAAACCATTTCAAAAGTGTCTGAAATGGAATGGGATATAGCATTCGAATAAGGAACGGCACCTATAGTAGGTGCTTTTTTTATGAACTATGATAAAATAGATGTGAAAGGGTGACGCGCATGAAACGTTATTTACATACAACAATTAAAATGAGTCTCGCAAGTGTATTTGCGATTTTACTCGCTGAACTATTTCAACTTAATTATCCGATTACTGCGGGTATTTTAGCTGTGTTATCGGTTCAGTTAACACGAACGGATTCTATT
>CAZXSS010000057.1:0-8467 GCA_964643385.1 uncultured Candidatus Izemoplasmatales bacterium | reverse complement strand
AATATAATCCGCGGTACCACCTTAGTTCTAGTCAAATGACTAGCACTTAATCCCCATAACGCTGGGTCTGCGAAATAGACTACTAACGTTCATCTATTTTACTTCTAGGCGACAATTAACACACTGTTTATCAGTTTACACCAGCCACTGACTCTCTTTAAAACATGAGGTGCTAATCTTCCTATGCATCGTATTTAGTGATAGTGTATCATAGGTGTTTCCCTTTATCAAGCCTTATTATCCGCAATTCGGATAATATTTTCTAAAATTAAATCTCTGTTTTGTTTGGTTACCGCTGAAAATAAGATAACATCGGTATAAGAATCAAGCATCAGTTGTTTGTTGAGTTTGCTTAAGTGAGCTTGTTGTTGGTTTTTGCTAAGTTTATCTGCTTTGGTTGCAACTATGGTAAAGGGGATACGAATATATTGTAAAAACTCGACCATTAAATAATCGTCTTTGGTTGGTTCATGACGACTATCAATAAGCAAAAACACATGGCGCAATGTTTCTCTTTCGGTTAGATAGGTTTCAATCATTTTACCGAACGCTTCACGTTTTTGTTTACTTACCTTCGCATATCCATAGCCTGGGACGTCTACAAGATAAAACTCATCGTTGATTAAATAAAAGTTAATCGTCTGAGTTTTACCAGGGTTTTGTGATGTGTAGGCGAGTTTTTTACGGTTTAATAATGCGTTAATAAATGAGCTCTTACCAACATTACTTCGTCCCATAATACAAAATTCAGGATAGGTTGCGTCTGGGTAGCCTTTCGGGTCTGCGGCAAGCAATGGATTGTTTACTGATGTAATCATGTGGCACCTCACTTGTGATAAAAGGCAATCACTGATTGCCTTTTAGTTTTATTGTTTAAGGACATGTTTTACGATATCATCAATGGTTTCTACAGGAATGATGTCAATACTGTTTTTCACTTCATCAGGTATATCATCGATATCGCGGGTATTTTGTTTTGGAATGATAACGGTTTTTAATCCACTGCGGTGCGCGGCGATGGTTTTTTCTTTTAATCCGCCGATTGGTAGCACACGTCCGCGTAAGGTAATCTCACCAGTCATACCGACGGTATGATCAACTTTTCGGTGCGTTAATGCACTAATGATCGCAGTCGCAATAGTCACACCAGCACTTGGCCCGTCTTTAGGAATTGCGCCTTCAGGGACATGGATGTGGACATCGAATTTATCAAATAATGCTTTATCGATTTTATATTTTTCATGGTTGGCACGAATATATGAGAGTGCAGCTTGCGCTGATTCTTTCATAACATCACCAAGTTGTCCTGTTAAAGCGAGTTTTCCTGTTCCTTTATAGTAAGCAACTTCAACTGGCAATGTATCTCCACCAAATTGTGTATAGGCTAAGCCAGTCGCAACACCAACTTGGTCTTCTTTATCAGCTTCATGGCTAGAATATTTCTCTTTTCCTAAGAAGTCTTTTAATGTGTCAACTTTGACATCCACACGGTCGACTTTATCGCCTAAAATAATTTTAATAGACTTACGGACAACGGAACCAAACAAACGATCTAATTGGCGGACACCCGCTTCGCGTGTATATTCACGAATCATTTTCATGACCGCTTCATCATCAATCGAGATTTTTTTCGGATCTAGTCCATGCGACTTCAATTGTTTAGGAATCAAGTGTTTTTTGGCGATATTAAATTTTTCAATTTCAGTATAACTAGATAATTCAATAATTTCCATACGGTCTCTTAGTGGTGCAGGAATGTTGCCTAAGTAGTTGGCTGTTGAAATAAATAACACTTGGCTAAGGTCGTATTGGTCTTCTAAATAGTGATCGCTAAAACGGTGGTTTTGTTCTGGGTCTAAGACCTCAAGCATTGCTGCACTTGGGTCACCTTTATAGTCACTACCGAGTTTGTCAATTTCATCAAGTAAGAATAACGGATTAATGACTTTGGCTTTTTTCATCCCTTGCAAAATGCGACCAGGTAACGCGCCTAAGTAGGTACGTCTATGACCACGGATTTCTGATTCATCTTTAATACCACCGAGTGATTGTTTCACAAACTTACGGTTTAACGCACTTGCGATGGATTGTGCAAGTGAGGTTTTCCCAACACCTGGTGGTCCAACTAAACAAAGAATTGTTTGTGGGTTTTTCCCGGTTAAAAGTTTAACCGCTAAATATTCTACAATCCGTTCTTTTACTCTTTCAAGTCCAAAGTGGGTTTCTTCTAAGGCAGCTTCGGCTTTTTTGATATCGGTTTCGTCATCGCTTTGTTCATGCCAAGGGAGTTCGATTAAAAAGTCAAGATACGTTCTAATAACACCACTTTCACCGCTTGATGCGGGAAGTGTTTCATAGCGTGATAGTTCATATAATGCTTTTTCTTCGATATGGTCTGGCATATTTTTTTCGAGTATCTTTTTACGTAACGTTTCAATTTCTGATTCTTTTTTAACTTTATCGCCAAGTTCTTCTTGAATGGCGCGAAGTTTTTCGCGTAAATAATATTCACGTTGATTTTCATCGATGTTTTTCTTGACGGTACGGTTAATTTTATCTTCAATTTCGCTCATATGACGCTCTTTTTCGATATCTTGAAGTAAGTAGTTAAGCCGTGCTTCAATTGACGGGGTTTCAATATATTTAAATTTGTGGTTTTCAGTAACCTTTAGATTATTCGCTAAAATATCACATAATTTATCACTAGAAACACCAGATTGAATGGCTTCTAAGCTTTGTTTTGGGTTATTTAGGATGTTTTGGGCATTTTCCATAACCTGTTTTACGATCATGCGAACAAGCGCGACTTCTTCGTCGACGTTGTTGCTGGTTGCTGGTGCGGTTTCAAAGTTTGTAGAAAAATATGATTTTCCTTGTTCAAACGATGTTATTTTAGCACGAACAATTGGATCGAACTTGACTTTAAAGTTTCCGTTTGGAAGTTTAATTTTAATCCCTATTTTGGCGACGACACCGTATTCAAGTACATCTTCTTGGGTAGGTGTTTCGACCATCGGGTTTTTTTGAATCAATAATAATACATAATTATCATGATTGCGCTCACCTTCTAAGAGCGCAGTTTTGCTTGCAGAACGTCCGACTTCTGTACGCACATCTGTGTGCGGAAGCGGCGCGAGTCCACGTAAAGCAATACTTGGTAATGTTCCTTTTGATTGTTTTGTTGCTTCAAACATAGTGTTCACCTCTTTTATTACCATAATTTTATATGGTGCGTGCGAGTCATTTTTTTATATCTGACTATGTCATATTATACTTTATTTACAGTAAATTCTAAAGTAATATGACTATATAATTATATCATTAGATGATATTTTTTTGACGGAGATAATCCAGTGTTTTTCTGACGCCGTCGTTATTGTTTGTGTCTTGAGCAATCATTGTTGCATTTTGTTTTGCTTTGTCGCTGCCGTTGGGCATAGCGATACTTATTGTTGCTTCTTTAAACATTTCTACATCATTATCATTATCACCAAACACAAGAATATTATCGGTCGTGAGATGATACGTGTCTTTAAACCATTTGATGGCATTGCCTTTATGGGTATTTATTGGTAAGATATCTAAAAATTCCGCTTGGGACTGGGTAATATGGGCATCGAATGTATCTTTGAATGTTTGATATCGTTTAGCAAACACGGTTTGATCGCGTTCAATGTTTAAAAACTTATACACATCTTTGTTCATAAAGTCATCCGCATCCATAGTTTTAATAATATTTAAGTCCGTATTATAGTCTTGTTCGAATGCTTCATAAAAATCGATGCGTTCTTGATCGTTTGTATAAAGTGCATCTTCTGCATAAAACGTGAAATGTAAGTTTTCTTTTTTTGTGTAGTCAAGGATTTGTTGTTTTGTCGCTTTACTGAGTGTGTTGGCTAAATGAATCGTGCCTGAGTTCATGTCTTTAATCAAGGCGCCATTATTTAAAATAACGGGCATGGTGATTTTAGCCATATCAGTGTAGGGTTTGGTTAGTTCGTATGCCCGGCCAGTTGCGACAGTAACCATAATGCCATCGTCTCTTAACGCAGCGATTGTTTTAATGAGTGACTGAGGCAAGTGTTTATCGCTTGTGAGTGATGTGTGGTCTAAATCTAAGATAATAAGTTTTATCATTGTCAAACTCCTTTAAAAAAGCACTTCCGAAGAAGTGCTTTTGGCGTGTTACTTCGTTTTTAGTTGATCGACTAAGAAATCAATGGTTTTTTTGAAGACAATTTGTTGTTTGATGGCTGCATCGTTTACTTGTTGTTTAATTTGATCAACCGTCATGTTGTATTGTTTCGATAAGTCTTCATAGTTTTCTTTGATTTCTTCTTCCGTTGCATCGATGCCTTCTTTTTCTGCGATGGCTTCAATGGTTAGGTTATATAAAATTGAACGTTTAGCGTCTTTTTCCATGTTTTGTTCGAATGTTTCTTTGTCTGTTCCTGTTAGTTGTAAGTAAGTATCGAAGTCAATTCCGTATTGTTGTGCTTGACGTTTTGCGTTGTCCATCATACGGCGTTTTTCTTCTTCAATCATCTCTTCAGGAATGTCGACTTTAGCATTTTGTGCTGCTTGGTCTACGGCAAAGTCAATCGCTTTATTACGGCTTTGTTCTTCTTTTTGTTTTTTCAGTGTATTGATGGTATCCGTTTTTAGTTCATCAACTGTTTCAATACCTGCTTTGTCTAAGTCTTTAACAAACTCATCCGTAAGTTCAGGGGTTTCTTTGACTTTAATTTCATGAAGTTTGGTTTTGAATGTTGCTTCTTTTCCTTTAAGATTTTCTGCTTGATAATCTTCAGGGAATGTGACGACAACATCTTTTTGTTCGCCTGGTTTCATCCCAATCATTTGGTCTTCAAAACCAGGAATGAATTGTCCAGATCCAATAACCATTTCATGGTTTTCAGCTTTTCCGCCTTCGAAAGGTTCACCTTCAACAAATCCTTCGAAATCAAATACAGCAGTGTCTGATTTTTCTAACTCACCGTCTTCTTTGATAACAAGTTCAGCGTTTTGACCGAGTAAGCGTTCCATTTCAGCTTCAATTTCTTCATCGGTAACGTTGATTTCTTCTTCATCGTATTCGAATCCTTTGTATTCACCAAGTTCAAGTTCTGGTTTTACAGCTACTTCAGCAGTATAGGTAAAGCCTTTTCCTTTTTCTACTTTCGTGATGTCAAGATCGATTTTTGGTTGTGCAACAACATGAACATCATGTTCTTGAACCGCTTGATAGTATGTTTCTCCGATAACATGATTAAGGGCTTCTTCATAAAGTGATTCTACCCCTTTATGTTGTTCATACACTTTACGTGTTACTTTTCCTTTTCTAAATCCCTTGATTTCTACTTCATCTTTAATTTTTTCAAAAGCGTGATCAAGGCCGTGTTCGAATTGTTCTGGGGTGACATCGATGGTTAATTTAACATGTGACCCGTTAACTTTTTCTAATTTTGCCATTGTATTTTTACCTCCTAAGATTAAATCCTGTTTAATTATAACATAATGAGTCTTTTTGTAAACTGGTATACTAAAAAACCAAAAAAAACTGTCATCTAGCGGTTTTTATTCTGGAATTGAGTGCATAAATCCGATGAACTCACGGTTGTAAATTGCATTTGAATGCAAATGGTCCGTTTCGTGATTGAGGAAACAATCTAGCACCTCATCTAACGTTTTAAAAACGGTAGTCATCCCTGCATTTTTTTCTTCTTGTGTTAAGACTGGTGCTTGTTTGTCACCATCAGCTTCACAGTAAAAGAAATGATGATGCCAAATCGAGTCATGAAAGTGTTCTTTTAAAACCACGGTTTTTTGAATGTTTTTGATAGAAAATCCTGTTTCTTCTAAGACTTCACGCTTAAGCGCATCTTCATAAGATTCGTCAGCTTCAACCCCGCCACCAGGTAAGGTATAAAGATTCCAATGTTTATTATAGATAAGACAATACGTGTCATTAACCTTTAATATAGCGCGTGCGCCTACGCGCGGGGTTAAGTGACTAACATCGTCTAAAGATAAATCGTCTTCAAATACCGAGAGTTCCATATTATTTTTGCGTGTCAATTAAGACTGGGATGACGATCGGACGACGATTGGTTTCATTATACAAAAACCGACTGACTTCATCGCGTATTTTTTCTTTGAACCGGCGCCAATCTACATATTTTTCTTTAAACATGTCTTCAGCAATCTTCTTATAAATATCTGTGACTTGTTGGATTAAGGTTTCGTTTTCTTTCATATAGACAAACCCTCTTGAGAGAATCTCGGTTTCTCCTACCATGCGTTTTTCTTTGGCATCAATGTTTCCGATAATCATCATCAACCCGTCTTGTGATAAAATTTCACGGTCTTTTAAGACAACATCGCTTAAGTCACCTTCTAAGATACCATCGACTAAGACATCTCCGCTACTAATAGAGTAAATATCTTTTCGTGGTGTACCGTTGTTAAATTCTAACACTTGCCCGTTTTCTAATTGCCTTATGTGGTCATTATCATAACCCATTTGTAAGGCAATTTGTCTTAAAGCGTATAAATGACGATGCTCTCCAATAACAGGGACAATGTATTTTGGATTTAATATATTCATAAGTAATTTGACATCTTCACTACTTGCGTGTGAAGGTGGAAGCATATCTTTATTAATTTTGATTAAATTAATATCATTACGGTATAAAATATCTAAGGTTCTTGCGGCAATTTTCTCAGTGCCTGGAACCGGTGGTGTCATTAAAATGACAGTATCTGTTTGGTTTAGATGGATAAGTCGGTCGAGTTTACGAACCATTCGCTGTAACATATGGAATGGCTCATGACGGTCTCCTGTGACTAATACGACACTGTCTTCTAATAGGTTTTGATTTTTATCATCAATAAATTTTAATGTCTGTAGTTTATCTTCAGGAATTTTTAAGTAATCAAGATTGAGCGCAATATCGACCATCCGCTGGGCTCTACGTCCGATGATGGCAATATTTCGGTCATATTTAAGCGCAACGTCAATAACTTTTTGAATTCTAAAGATATCCGTAGAAAACGCAGATACAACGACACGCTTTTCTGCACGCATAAACGCTTGATTAAGCGTATAATCAAGGTTTCTACTGGTATGTGAATGTCCGACATGTTCTGCGCCAATACTTTCTGTTAAGAGCGCTAATACATTGCTTCCAGCGATGCTTGCTAAGCGCTCAAAACTGGTTTTATACGCACGATTAACGTTTTGATCAAACGTGTAATCAGGGCTATAAACAATCGCCCCGTCTTGCGTATTTAAGACAATACCGAATGATTCAGGAATTGAATGCGTGGTTTGGTAAAAACTGACCTTAACATTGCCAAATGTTAAGATGTCTTCTTTTTTGATGACGTTTAAGGTATAATCGTCACTATTCATGTTGTTTTCTTTTAGGGTGTCTTTTAAAAGAGCCATCGTAAAATAACTCGCATAAACTTTAATGTTCATCTGTCTTAATAATGCGGGTACCGCACCGATATGGTCTTCGTGACCATGAGACAAAAAGAGTCCTTGGATGTTATTTTTATGTTCTTTTAAATAGGAAAAGTCTGGTAATACAGCGTCAACACCGTAGAGTTCTTGTGTCGGGTATTTAAGGCCTGCGTCCATTATAAAAAGGTTTTTATCGACCTCAACACAATACATATTTTTACCATCTTCGCCAAGACCACCTAAGCTAAATATTTTAATCTTTGACATGATTTTCCTCCTTTTAGGTCTTGTTCGTAATCATTATATCATAGATTAATGGAAAATGTTTCACTACGCAAATATTCGTCTCTATGATAAACTAAAGATAGGTGATAAAGATGATTAAATACCCAACCAAAAAATCCGGCTTTACAAGACAAAAAACAAGTGTTAAAAATCGCGGGATGAATTTTGAAGCTTTGATTGATGAAAGTAATACGTTTTATCGACATCAAAAAAAAGCAGTGATCTATAAAAAACCCATTCCGATTCAAATTGTTAAAGTCGATTACCCAGATAGACAACACGCCAAAATCAAAGAAGCCTATTATAAAACCCCATCAACAACGGACTATAACGGTATTTATAAAGGCCATTATATCGATTTTGATGTAAAAGAAACCAAAAATAAAACCTCGTTTCCACTCAAAAACATCCATGCCCATCAAATTGATCATTTAAACGCGATTGATGCGGCTGGTGGTATTGCCTTTTTATTAATTCGCTTTACCTTATATAATACGGTTTATCTTCTTCCTATCAATGCACTCAATCATTTTTTACAAAGAGCGACAACTGGTAGACAATCATTTACCTATCAAGAATTACAAAACGAAGGTATTTTAGTTAAAGAAGGGTACCGACCAACGTTAGATTATTTAAAAGCTGTCGATACTATTATTCACACTAAAAAATAACTCTGAGAAACGATGCATTTCTCAGGGTTTTTATTTGCGTAAT
>CAZXSS010000056.1:0-8470 GCA_964643385.1 uncultured Candidatus Izemoplasmatales bacterium | reverse complement strand
TGTTGTGTTTTCATTCCATTTTGCATGGACTTGAGTATTTGAGTTAATCGGTGCGTCAAAATTAAATGGAATAAGGTATTCTTCATCATAATACCACCCATCAAATGTAAAGCCAGTTCGAAGCGGAGGCGTTGGTGAAGAAATGGTCCCCCCTTTTTCTAAGAAGATTTGATCAACAACTGTCCCTCCATAGACATTAAAATATACTGTAACCATATTAGTATCGTCATCATCATTATTATCAGTGCTAGAGCCTTCACATCCAGTAAGGTTAATTACAAACATAGCGATTAGTAATACAATCCATTTTTTCATTTGTTTTCCCCTTTGGTAAGACGTTAATTACTATTAG
The DNA here is from genome assembly GCA_964643385.1 of uncultured Candidatus Izemoplasmatales bacterium. Taxonomy (GTDB): domain Bacteria; phylum Bacillota_I; class Bacilli_A; order Izemoplasmatales; family Izemoplasmataceae; genus SLQR01. Next base: position 8,118 of record CAZXSS010000056.1, on the reverse strand, counting down.
TATAGCACGTTTAATCTTGTTTGATAAAAACGAAAAAAAACATCCCCCTAGAAAACAAGAATATAATGTTTTCAAGGGGATGAAATTATTTTTCACTATTTTTTTCAATAGATTTCTTATCAACACTTGATTCTTTAGTTTTGTCCGAAGACTTAAAGGTCGTGTTATAGTCTTCAACTTTATTACAAATGACCGCGAGTTGATAGACTCTGTTGAATAAATCTTTATGATCAAATGAATGCAGTTTAGTATATGGGATGTCTTTAAATAAGTATTTTGTATATTCCCATAAGGTAGATTGTGTCATATAAGAATTATCTTGGGCAACACGAATGAATGAGGTGAGAATTGCTTTAACGACTTTGTAGTCTTCTTTACCATAATGAATAATTTGATAAAATACATCATATAAAAGCTGATCAAAGTTTATACCTTGCATTATGAGGTATGGTTTGTCTTCTTCTTTTACAACAAGATTTTGGTGTGATGATGATAAAACGTTAATAATATGACCGAGTTGATTAATACAGTGGATGGCAGTTCGCGGATCATTAATCCCAGGAGAGAGTGCTCTTACAGCAATATCTGTAAGTTTTAACATGCTTGATAAATAGGCTGAATAAGGGCTTGGTTCAGAACTAATAGTAACCCAATCTTTAAGGTCTTCTTCATCAATTTTAGCAACAACATCTTTGGTTAAGCTAAATAGAACATCTTCTTTATAGATATGGGTATCAATAGCATGATCGATAATGATAACCATATTGTTTTCTTTGCAAAAATCGGTCATTGCTTTTTTATCATAATTGGTTATATAGCCACTTTTATATGCTTTAACTTCATAACATTCTTTTTCTTTATATGATTTCATTGCATCTTTAGGTTCTAAAGTAAGCATGGGATCTTCATCAATGTCTTTTTGATATTTTTTTATTGATATGATTGCATCTTTGACTAACCGATCGATATAGAGATTAATTTGAATTGATTTTGACACATAGTGAATATAGTAAGCAAAGACAATAAAGCCAACTAATAAGCTGAATATAGTTATTAATGTGAGTGTCATATAATGAGAATGATTTGGGTCTTCTAAAAAGAGTAAAGCAACAGCGCTATATGATAGTAAGCCAGTGAAGTATCCAAGAACGCGTAAAGGGACTTTACGGACTAAAAAGTCGTTTAATGTACGTGGTGAGAACTGCCCACTATAGGTTGTAAGGACAACCATAATCGATGAAAATGTGATGGTGACAAGTGTGATAATTGCACCAATAGTCATCAGCAACAGCGGTTGTAAAAGGTCTTTTTGAAAGGCAAGCGCTGAGTTTTCTTTCAGTGTAATAGCTTTGTCTATTTCATGTGCAATGATGGCTAAAACGATATAAAATAGACCGAATAATAACGGAGTTGTGTAGACTTTATTAGCTAGTTTTTTAATGATTTTCTTCATAAGTTATCCCTCTTTTCTTAAGTTTATTATAAAGGATATCACAAGCAGATGTATAGTTTTTATTAAAATTAATGTATAATAACGATATGAATTAGTAAGGAGAGAGTTAGATGCTTACAGGGTTTAAGAAGGTATTTGTGTTGATAACAAATCCAGTTTATGATGGACTAGACGAGGCGAGAATAGAGTAAATTATGCCTGATACTTCAAGAGTTCTTACTGCAGGTGGCATTTTGCTAATTACGATTTTTTGTTTTTATCTTTAGTACTATCTTTTTATTTGAATCTGTTTTACTTCCCCTTAAGGTATCGCTTATGTTTATGAAACAAAGACTAATATTGGCTTGTATTTTCACTGTTTATAATTGCAAGTTGATTAAGTTTGGTGATATTGAAATGATAAATGTTACGTGAATAAAAGACCTTTGTGGTCTTTTTTTGCATTTATGTTGTAATAAGTTTGTATTCAAATTATAATGTTTTTTAGGAGTGATTTGATGACATTAGAAGCGATAGTTATATATGTAATAACTGGTGTCTTATTGTTGATATCGGTGATAAAAGATCCTAAGAAGACAAAGAAGGGGTTATTAAAAGGTGGTAAGAGTTTTATTAAGTTAATGCCAGTATTAATACCATTGTTTTTATTTATTGGCATCTTACTGGCAGTTGTGACACCATCATTTATTTCATCATTATTAGGCGATGAGAGTGGGTTTATTGGTGTTGTTTTAGGATTAGGACTTGGAAGTATTACATTTATGCCACCATTTGTGGCGTATCCGCTTGGTGTTGAACTGTTAGAAAGCGGTGCGGCACTGATGCAAGTATCAGGGTTTTTAGTTACTTTGATGAGTGTTGGGATTGTGTATTTTGCTGCTGAAAGCACATTTTTTAGTAAGAAAGCAGCTGTGTATAGAAATACGATTAGTTTTATTGGTGCAATCATTGTTGTCCTTGTTGTTTGGGCGGTGTTATAGATGATAGCATTCGTGAAGAATAATAAATTTTTGGTATTATCTCTCGTATTACTGGGGGTATTAACTATATATGATATTACCTATACAGAAACCGCATTAACAAACACGTGGAATAGTTTATTGAGCATGTTAATGATTGTCCCACCGATATTTATTTTAATTGGTTTATTTGATGTATGGGTACCGAAAGAACAAGTGATTAAGATGATGGGAGAAAGTTCTGGCGTTAAAGGTATGGCACTGGCGTTTTTCTTAGGTGCTTTTAGCGCAGGACCTACTATAGCTGCGTTTCCCCTTGCGATGATTATGCTTAAAAAGGGCGCAAGTTATGCGAATGTGTTGTTCTTTTTAATGGTGTGGAGTTCGCTTAAATTACCTATTGTTTTCTTTCAAATTACAACAATAGGTTTAACGTTATCTATGGTGATAAACGGAGTCATGTTGGTGGTATTTATTATTAGCACATTACTTGTTAATGGTATTTTTAAACAAGAGGAAAAAGATTCATTTATTGAAAAAGCCAATCAGTACGTATAACAATATTTAAAGATTGCGCACACATGTGCGCTTTTTTTATAGGTACTCTGATTTAGAATATCGTCATTTTAGTCTTGTATATTGGATAATAATAGCCACATCTTTTGCACGATACGGCTTGCATGGTATACTATAGATGAGGTGAAAATATGAAAAGACTTATTACGAAGTATCCAATACCAAATATTTTATTAGGTATTATTTTGATCGCATTTGCGATTTATGCGACACTTATGACAACCATTATGTATGATAGTATCATCTATATTGTTAGTGCTATTGTGATTATTTATGCTATTTTAAAACTGTATCGAGATGTGCATTATTTCAAAAAGCAAACGGCAAAACTATTAATGAGTCTAGAGTTTGCGTTAAATGTGACGCTGGCTATTTTATTGGTTGCTGAGGTGTTCAGTTTAGCGATTATATTAGGACTTATCTTGTATATTAGAGGGGCGAATTTCTTACTCATTTTGCAAGTTAGAAAAATGGCAACATCTGTTAAACGGTACTTTGTGAATCTTATTCTTATTACGTTAGGGGCATATATCTTTTTTACGAATAATGCCTATACAGAAATTCTCCAATACATTCTCTTCGCATTAATCATTTTATATGGTATTTTACTCCTTTATTTTGGAATAGTTAAACTCGTGCAAATGAGTAAAGATAAAAAAAGTGTGACCGCTGAACCATTAGAGCATAATGATTATACTAAAAGTGCGTTAAAAGAAAAAAATGTAAATACATTAAAACAAATGTGTAAGGAACGTAATATTACAGGCTATTCAACCTTAACTAAAGATGAGTTAGTTGAAAAACTTTGGTTATATGAAAAAGAACAATAAATTATACTTTATACGATTAAAAGACTGTTATGTAACAGTCTTTTATTTTAGTTTTTTATTGGTAAATACATGAAATCTAGTTAGATTATTATAGTAGTTTTACTCAATACAATTTTATGGTAACATGAAAGTGAAATGGGGTGAGATGATGCAAGAAGCGATACTTTATGATAAACATGAGGATAATAGTGTTACATGTAATGTTTGTCATCACCGTTGCAAGATTGCCGCTGGTAAGCGGGGCTTTTGTGCGGTAAGGGAAAATCAAGCAGGCAAATTAATTGCCTTGAACTACGGTAAAACCATTGCGGCGCATATTGACCCAATAGAAAAGAAACCACTATATCATTTTATGAAAGGGACATATTCCTATTCACTTGCAAGCGTTGGATGTAATATGCGGTGTGCGTGGTGTCAAAATGTGGAGATTTCCCAAAGTCCTAGAACGCATCATAAGATTATTGGGGAAGACATATCACCAGAAGAACATATTTCTAGAGCGGTTAAGCATGGTGTTGAAAGTATAGCGTACACGTATAGCGAGCCGACAATTTTCATTGAATACGCGCTTGACATCATGAAACTCGCGCATAAAAAAGGGTTAAAAAATGTATGGGTTTCAAATGGCTATATGACACAAGAAGCGCTAGATGTTATTTTACCTTATCTTGATGCGATTAATATCGACTATAAGGGTGCGAATGATACGATCATGGTTAAGACAACTGCGGCTAAATCCTCGCTTGTTTTAGATACTATTGATTATATTAAAGCCCACGATGTCCATTTAGAAGTGACGACACTTGTTGTCCCAACAGTTAATGATACTATTGAAGAACTTAAAAGCATTGCGGATATGATTAAAGCGCGTTTAGGAGAGAATACACCGTGGCATATATCTCGATTCTTTCCAGCGTGGAAGATGAAGGATGCTGCACCAACCAATGTTCAGTTAATGAAAGACGCAGCTGATTATGCACGGTCTATTGGTTTAAAACATGTTCATTTAGGAAATATATGAAAGGGTGAGAAACTATGGCATTAGTTAGCGCATATGTTTTACCCCATCCGCCAGTGATTGTTTCTGCGGTTGGGAAAGGACAAGAGAAAGCAATACAAAAAACACGAGATGCGTTTCATACCGTTGCGAAAGATATCGAATCATTAAAACCAGATACGATTATTATTATGTCACCGCACGCAGATACGTATAGTGATTATGTCCACATTAGTCCTAAAGAATCCGTGAAAGGAGACTTTAGCGCTTTTGGGGCAAATGATAAGACTTATCATTTTAACTATGACACATCGCTAAGAAATAAACTTGTAGACACCTTAAATGATAAAGGCATCTATGCAGGAACAAAAGGTCAACAATCACCCGGGGTTGATCATGGAGCACTTGTTCCTTTAGCCTTTATTAAAGAAACGTATGAAGATTTCGAAATTATTAGAATTAGCCAATCAGGGTTATCAAAACTCGATCATGTAAAAATTGGAAATGCGATTAAAGACGTTGCAAATAACACATCAAAACGTGTTGTGTTTATTGCGAGCGGAGATTTGTCTCATAAACTAAAAGAAGATGGTCCGTATGGATTTCATCCGTCATCTACAGTGTTTGATCATGTAGTAACAAAACATTTAGAAAACGGCGAGTTTCTAGAGTTGTTATCGCTAGATAATACGCTTATTAGAGAAGCTGCAGAGTGTGGTATGCGGTCATTTTACACATTAGCAGGGGTGTTGGACCAATCAACATTTGAATCTACGTTGCATAGTTATGAAGGCCCGTTCGGTGTTGGCTATGCGGTGGCTTCTTATGATAATATAGAAGATGCTGATTCAGAGTCGTTAATTCAAAGGTATTTGGATAAAGAAAAAGCCCGTGTTCAAGCGAAACAAAACGACGCTTCTGCACCGGTTAAACTTGCCAAAAAAGCTATTATGTCACAGTTTTATGATGATGTTGATGTAAAGACCGATGATAATTTTTTAAATGATGAACGGGCAGGGTGCTTTGTCACATTATATAGTTTTGGTGAGTTGCGTGGATGTATCGGCACAATGGATGCGGTGCGTAAAAATTTAACAGAAGAAATTAAACATAATGCAATAAGCGCTGCCTTTAAAGATCACCGATTTTCTCCTTTAAAAAAAGATGAGTTACCTTACATTACAGTGAGTGTTGATATTTTAGGCCCGTTAGAGCCAATTAAAGATGCATCTAAGCTAGATCCAAATCAGTACGGCGTTATGGTTGAATATAACCGTAAGCACGGGGTTTTATTACCTCATATTGGCGGTATTAATACTGTCGAAGAACAGCTTTCTGCGGTTTTAAGAAAAGCCGGCATATCGGCTCAAGAACCATATCGATTGTACCGGTTTGAAGTCACACGCTATCAATAACACCTACTTAGTAGGTGTTTTTTATTTGTATCATGAAACTGTGAGGTATGAGATATGATATAATAATTTTATATGACACTTAATTAAGGTGATTTGATGCATAAGATGAAGCTATTTAAACCGTACATAATTTTTCTTATACTGATTGTATTTTTTCTTATTATAGCGGGTACTGTTAATACACGAAATATTAACTTGTCATCTGATTCAGCAGAAACGTTAAATGATTGCTGGTCACGAAGTGCGTATGCATCGTGTATTGATTTGCCTACGGATTTAGCTGTCAAAACTGGTGAATCATATACGGTTTATAAAACATTACCTAGTGATTTTGAGCAGAGTCAAGTTATCTTAATTCGGTCTTCATTACAAAATGTTGAGGTTAAACTGGATGATTCACCAGTCTATCACGTAAATTATGAGGATGAAACGACATATGCGAGTATGTGGCATATGATAGATATCCCTCATGATTCAAGTGGAAAGACATTAGCATTAACATTTTCATCACCGTATGATGCCATGAGTGGGACCATAAACGAGGTCCATTACGGTACTGATTTGGCGCTTCATTCATATATAGTTTCATCATTTGGATTCCGTTTATCTATTGGTCTATTTACCTTTATTATTGGTCTATTTATGATTATTGGTAGTGCAGTTTATAAACCAAAACAAAGCGATGGGTATGCGTATGTCGGTATGTTTGCGGTACTGATTTCCTTTTGGGTAATCAGTGAATCACGAATGCTTCAGTACGTAACAGGTAATATTTTTATTATTGGTAGTATCTCTTATTTAAGTTTATCGGTATTCCCAATTCCAATACTATGGTATTTAAAAAACCATGTATTAAAGACAATCACATTACCTTTAACTATTTTGGGGTGGGTGTTTGTGATTAATACGGTCGGTGTGCTTACCTTTCATTTTCTAGGTATTAGTGATTTTTTTGAATCTGTTATTGTGACGCAATTACTAATTGGAATTGGTTTATTAGTTGTGTTTTCTACGATGGTTATTGAGTACCGAAAATATGAGAATAAACAAACGCTGAGACCACTAGTATTATTAGGTATTTTGTTTGTTTTTGGGATGTTTGAAGTTATCACATTTTTAACAGGAAATTTTGATAGAACGTCGATATTTTTAGTGACTGGATTATTGATTGTTATGATTTTAGTGATTGTTCGCTATATCCGGTTTTTAATGGATCGGTTTAAATTAGGGTACGAAAAAGAATTTTATGAAAAGTTGGCTTATGTTGATCCCTTAACGGGCGCAAAAAATAGATTGTCTTTTGAAAAAGATTTGGCCACGTATTTTAATCATCCGAGTTTGCGTGATGGGTTACGACTTATTTATTTTGATTTGGATAATTTGAAACGCATTAACGATATGTATGGTCATATGGAAGGCGATAAAGTGCTTAAGGTGGGATTTTCTATTATTGAGACTGTATTTGCGGAGTATGGAACATGTTACCGCATTGGTGGTGATGAGTTTGCTTGTATAGCCGTTGAATTAGAAGATGACATATATAAAGAAAAAGCAACTGAATTTGAGACTTTGTTTAAAGCATACAAGGATTCACCTTATCCAATTAGAATGTCGATTGGTTCAAGAGTGTATGATAAGGATTTGAGTTTAGATGCGTTTATTAAACAAGCAGACCAATCGATGTACGAGAATAAGAATAGTTTTAAAGGACGTAGTTTATAATTGAACTAATCACTGCTTTAATTCCTGCGTTTGTGATGATTACGCTGGTTATCGCAACAAGAAAAGTACTTTTATCTTTGTCAGTTGGAGTCATACTCGCAGCGTTAATTCATGAAGCATTTCAGCTTATAGATACCTTTATGTATTTGTTTGATGGGTTGTTTGC
>CAZXSS010000055.1:0-8740 GCA_964643385.1 uncultured Candidatus Izemoplasmatales bacterium | reverse complement strand
ATTGGGTGCTTTTTTTCAATACTAAATAGATTTTTCTAAATAACTTGGCGACTTACATCGTTTTTTTAGGTGTATGTTTCATATAAAAAACACCTCCATACTATTAGTATAGTATAGAAGGCGTTTTTTTTATTCTTCTACTAAATGGGGTTCACTTTATGTTGTTTTAGCGTTTTGTGATTATCTTAATTCGAACTCAATATCATCAATGACTGAATAGTCATTATCAATATCATGTTGGGTAATGGCCCCTTGTGATAAGACAAATAAATGATTATTAATGGTGACAGCACGTTGTATATAGTAATTGTATATGTCATTACTATCTGAGGTAAAGCGTCCAACATGGGTGATGGTTTCGGCGATGGTGATTGGGGTAGTACTGTCATCATCGATTGAGAAAACCATGTAATCACTTACGAATTGATAGCCATCTTCTGTGTAGTGATAGCTATTAATACTAAATCCCATAAAGGCAAACTGGTTAGATACAAGAATGGCTTTATGGTTAAATAAGGCTTCTGCGTATTGCCAGTTGTTGTCTTCATTTAAGAGAATAAGTGGTTCATTTATAACCGTAGGATTTTCTGCATCACTGGTATCATACAGTGCAAGTTTTAAGCCAATCTCACGACCATCTTCATCGGTTTCATAGCCAATACCAATGACTCTATTTTCTTCCCATGGATGTTGGTAGGTACTAAAGCCAGTAATTTCTAGTTCTCCTTGAATCACTGGATTATCTGCATCTTCTAAGTTAATCATATAAAACGGGTCGGTTTGTTCGAATGTTACGACTGTAACATAATCACCTTTAAAGCGAACTGAACGAACGGTTTCTCTTGGTTTACCAATGCCTTCATCTAATAAGGCCCGTCTAACAAATGTCGTTTCACCTTCTTCAGTTGTTTTTTCAAAGATGAACAGTCGGTTTACAACATTATCACCCCAACCTTCAGTGGTTACTAAGCGTAGATATCCGTTATATTCGTCTATCGCAAACTGATTAATGATGTACCCGTCGTACTCAGCTTGTCCAAAATACGCTAGACTACCATCGTCTTGGATTGCATAGTGAATGATAATCCCATCCATGTAATCAAACGAGTTGACGGCAGTATCATTGTCAACCTCATCCATGGCTTGGTAATAGGTACTAGCTAGATAAACACCTTCATGGCTCATATACACTTGATTCCAGTTGCTAAGCCCTAAGAATATGGTGTAATCTAAACTGTTCTCAGTTAGGTCAATGGTGGATAAAATCGTGAAGGTTTCGGTTGGTAGGTCTTCTATATAGTATATTTCATCATAGTTAGGTATGATGGTTTGATCATTTTTAGTAAAAGTTGGTCGGATGTCATCAGTGTCATCACTCATATAAATATATTCACTTGTAACAAGGTATAAAACATCATCTTTCAAGCGGGTAGTAGTAATAGTACCACTAATAGTAAAGGTATCTTCGATGCTTAAGGTCTCTTTATCGTAGATATCAACAGTGGTATCACCACTATCATACGGATACCACATATAGTCCATTTCAGGACGGGCATCGTAGATGGTTTCTTCATACTTAGTACCAATGACAATGAGTTGGTCGTCGGTTAGGTATAGTTCACGATAATAGCCATTGCTTTCTTCATCATAGGCTTGGTTTAATATGGTTGTCATAATCCCATCATTGACTTCAACAACGGTCAAAAATTGGTTGCGAATATAATAAATTCGGTTGCCATCCGTTTTAATGATGTCGCCTTCATCAATGCCATCCACTTGGACATTGGTTTCTGAATGGGTAGTGTCTTCACTACCGTCTCCAGCAGTCTCATCTACCGCATCGTCTTCGGCAAACATATAATCATTAGAACGGTTTGCATTGTTTTCTAAAAGGCGTGATAAATCGCTCGCGCTTTTTACACGATTTAACCCCTGGTCATCATCGGTGTTGCCAGTGTTGCATGCGCTTAAAGTAAAAATCGTTATTAACATAATGAAAAATACACTGATTTTTTTCAAAGTGATCACCTCGATTATTTTATGCTTTTATTATATGCTTAATTTTTATAAATAAAAGGTAATTTATACTAATTACAATTTTATCGTAATAAGATACAAAAAAAGACCCTCAGAAGAGGGTCTTAGGTGCTTATTCTTTTGTTTCTTTATCATCGTCACCAATGAATTTTTTACCTGGTTGCCATCCGCAAGGGACGAGTTTTCCAGCAACTTCATTTTGGAAGACTTCTAATGTACGTAATACTTCATCAACATTACGTCCGCCTTCACCATGATTTACATGGGCAGCTTTTAAGATTCCGTTTGGCGCAATGATAAATGTTCCGCGCCACGCAACACCTCTATCTTCATCTAAGACACCATATGCTTCACTAACAATATGATTGTTGTCGCTTGCATGAATGTGATCCAGTTTACCAAGATTTGTATCTTGCCATGCTAAGTGTGAAAAGACTGAGTCTGTTGATGTCGCAATTAAGGTTGCGCCTTTTTCTTCAAACTTATCTTGTAATTCATTGAAGCGTTGAATTTCAGTTGGGCAAACGAAGGTGAAATCTAGTGGGTAAAAATAAAGCACAACCCATTTCCCATCGTTTAATAAGCTATCTAGATTAACGCTACCAAATCGGTCCGTTCCTTGACCTTGAGGTAATACGGCTTCCATTTCAAAGCGCGGTGCTTGTTTACCGACTTTAGCTGCTGTTACATAAAAATCATTTTCATATTTCATAATTGTGTATCCTCCTTATTTTGTACATATCTATATTACACAATTATTTAGTCTTTTTTCAATTAAGATACTCTATTATTTTTTATGTGGTTTAATGCCCCAAATATCATCCGCATATTGACTGATTGTACGGTCACTTGAGAAGTATCCACTTTCCGCAATATTAATAATTGACATCTCTAACCAGCGGGTTTTATCTTTGTATAACGCGTTGGCTTTTTCATGAGCTTGGGCGTATGGTTCTAAATCTTTTAAGACAAGATATTCATCATTACTGAGTAATTTATCACGAATTTCTTGGAACTCGCCTTTAGGCACATTACCAAAATAACCATTTGTAAGTTGATCAATGACGGTTCTTATTTGTGGGTTGTTGTGATAGACATCCATAGGATTATAGCTATGTGAATCTTTTACTTCTTTTACTTCGTCGCTAGTGAGTCCAAAGATTACAATGTTATCGTCGCCAACACGCTCAGCAATTTCGACATTGGCTCCGTCCATTGTCCCAATGGTAATCGCACCGTTCATCATAAACTTCATATTTCCTGTCCCGCTAGCTTCTTTTGATGCCATCGAGATTTGTTCACTTAAATCACATGCAGGAATGATTTGTTCTGCATAGGTGACGTTGTAGTTTTCGACAAAGACAACTTTTAAATAGTCTTTTGTGTCTGGGTCATTATTTACTTTATCGGCTATGGTGTTAATGAGTTTAATAATTTTTTTGGCATAAAAGTATCCTGAAGCCGCTTTTGCGCCAAAGATAAAACTATGAGGAACATAACTCTTTTTAAAAGCAACATCGGTTTTAAGCCGGTTATAGACCATCATAATATGAAGCGCGTTCATTAACTGGCGTTTATATTCATGAAGCCGTTTTACTTGGACATCAAAGATACTATCTGGTGATAATTCGATGCCTTGTTCTTCTTTAATCCGTTCAGCAAGCGCGACTTTTTTAGCGCGTTTCATTTTTGCAACACGGTTTTGGAACGTTTTATCATTGTATTTAGGTTTGAGTTTCTTAAGATTTTCTGGATTATATAGCCAATCATCACTCACATCATCTAAAATACTAGATAGTTCTTCATTGATGTGTTTTAGCCAACGACGGTGAGTTATACCGTTGGTTTTATTATTAAACTTATTTGGGTATAATTCATTGAAATCTTTCATTTCAATGTTGGTTAAGATTTTTGTATGAAGGGCAGCAACACCGTTGACACTAAATGAGCCAACAATCGCTAAATGGGCCATACGAATTTGTTCATCCCCGATGATAGCAAGTCGATGGACTTTATCGTAATCGTCGTTGGTCTTTTCAAGTAACATTTCTGTGTAACGGCGATTAATTTCTTCAATAATTTGATAGATTCTTGGTAAGACGGGTTGGAAGATACTAATTGGCCATTTTTCAAGTGCCTCAGCTAAAATAGTATGGTTGGTATACGCGCATGTTTTCGTTGTAATATCCCATGCTTTGTCCCATGATAAATTATATTCATCAACAAAGATGCGCATCATTTCTGGAATGATGAGTGATGGATGGGTATCGTTAATTTGGAAAACAATTTTTTCGCTTACATTATCAAAGGTTTCGTAATTTTCGTAATGTTTGTTTAAAATGCTTCGAACGCCTGCGGCACTAAAGAAATACTGTTGTTTAATGCGGAGAATTTTTCCTTCTCTTGTTGTATCATCAGGATAAAGAAAGCCACTAATTTCACGAATTTCTTGATCATAATCAAACGCATGCGTATCTGATGGGTAGATGCCTGTTGGTTCGGCGTTCCATAGCCTTAGATGATTAACAATCCCGTTGTCATTTCCAACAATGGGCACATCATAAGGGACGGCTTTAATGTATTCATCTGGATGATAGAGAACACCACCATCTTTAAATTCAGTGTAGCCACCAAAAGGAATGTCAATCGCATCTTCTTCAACGCGGACTTCCCACACATAACTATCTTTTAACCAGTCATCGGGTTTTTCAACTTGGTACCCATCTTGAATGGCTTGTTCAAATAATCCGTAACGGTAGCGAATACCATTTCCGTAGCCTGGCAGTTTTAAACTCGCAAGCGAATCTAAGAAACATGCGGCTAAGCGTCCTAATCCACCATTTCCGAGTCCTGGGTCAACTTCTTGATGTTCAAGTGTATTTAAGTCAAGCCCTAAATCTTTAAGGCCTGCTTCAATGACATCTCGCAGCCCAAGATTACTAATATTATTCGTAATTAGGCGTCCCATTAAAAACTCCATTGAGAAGTAATGGACGGTTTTTGGGGTTGCGTCTTCCATGGTCGCTTTGGTGTCAATCCAGTTTGTGCTAATGCGTTCAAACACAAGTGACCCGAGTGCATGGTATTGTTCTCTTAATGTGGTTTCTTCAAAAGGTTTAGCATAGAGCGTTTGAACGCGATCAATATACTGTTTTTTGAATGTTTCTTTGTCTTTAAATGGGGTCATATTAATTCTCCTTTAATTTTCAATAATAAGGTGATATAATTCAAGCATTTTTGTTGCTTGACGTTCTAAACTGAAGTCTTCTTCCATCGCCCGTCGCATCATTTTTTTCCATGCTGCTTTGTCGGTTGTATATAAACTATAGGCTTCGATTAAACTGTTATAGCACGCTTCAATGGTATATGAGTAAAAGCTAAACCCATTGCCTGCTTTAGTAATAGGATCATAACTTTTAACCGTATCAGCTAACCCGCCGGTACTGTGAACTATAGGCAAGGTTCCATAGCGCATGGCAATCATCTGACTTAAGCCACATGGTTCAACGCGTGAGGGCATTAAAAACGCATCTGCGCCAGCGTAAATGTGACTTGGATTGGCAGAATCATAACCAATATTGAGCGTCACTCGCTTAGGATATTTAGCCGCTAATGTTTTTAGTCTTGCAACAATCGTATCGTCCCCTTGCCCAAGCAATACAAATTGGACATTGGGATGAGTATCTAATAGTTGATCAAGTGCTGGAATCATAATGTTAAAGCCTTTTTGTTCAGTAATCCGACTAATCACCGCAATAATAAACTTATCAAATCCATAAGCTAGATGCATTTGTTTTTGTAAAAACAACTTGTTATCGGTTTTTGGCGATAGGTCTTGCTTATTATAATTAGAAATAAGCAAGTTGTCAAGATGCGGGGCGTATTGGGTTTGAATACCATTTAAGATTCCATAAAAGTCACGTTCACGTTTCAACAAGGCAGGTGTTAGGCCGTTGCCATAGCTTTCATAACGCAGTTGGTCTCGGTAAGTTGGTGAAACCGTAGAAAGCTTATCCGCATGGTCAATCCCCGTTTCTAAGGTATTAATGGTTGTGACATTGGGATTAATATTATAGTCAAGACCAATCCGTTTGGTGATATCAATCGGACAAATGCCTTGATAATCGATATTGTGTAACGTTAATAATGTTTTTATGGTCTCGCCTTGTTGTTTTAAGTATAACGGCAACAAGCCAAGATGCCAATCATGTAAATGAATGAGATCAAAATCATCAATCTGTTTATAGACTTTCGCAACGGCTTTTGTAAAAAACGCAAAGCGGTCGCAATCATCTTCATAGCCGTAAACATCATCACGTTCAAAAAACTTAAAGTGATCGATAAAATAATAGTTGACGTTTTTTAAGGTCATTTTATGAATGGTGATTTTATAGGATTCTTGGTTATAGTCAATAATTTTTGTAAACATGCGTTTATAGCTTTCTTCATACCGCTCTTTAATTGGCTTATAAAGTGGCAATATGACACTAACCGCTGTGCCTTGTTTCACAAGGTGTTCTGTTAATCCGCCGATGACATCAGCTAAGCCTCCGCGTTTAATTAACGGGTATGCTTCACTTGCGGCATGTAAGATGTGAAGGCGCGCTTGTTCTTTCACAATTTGTTCTTTTTGCGTCACATACGGTTCACGTAAGGTACCTTCAATGATGGTATTTTTTTTAATGACGGTGCTTTTATCTAAAATGGCATAGTGTAAGGTACTGTCTTCTTCGATAATCGCATTCCCCATGACAATAGAATTTTCAACGTAGGCACCTTTTTTTACAATCGAATCTCGCCCTATAATGGAATTTTTAACGGTTCCGCTAATGACACATCCACTAGCGATTAGACTATTAGATACCTTCGCTGTATCTTCGTATCGTGCTGGTGGTGCCGTTTTTTCTTTGGACATAATTGGCCTTGCTTCAGTAAAAATGGTGGTTCCCTTGTCAAACCGTAACATATCAAGATTGGCTTTCATGTAGTTAAAGGTATCGGTAATAAACCGAACATACCCTTTATGGGTATGGGTTCTAACGGTGATTTTTGGTGATTGTGCAATCACTTCGTGTAAGTTTTTGTATGGTAAAATATCGTATTCTTTAATATATTTTAAGAGTATTTCTTTGGCGATAATAAAGGACTTTAACCGTACTTTCTCACTGATGATTTCGGTAATATCAGCGCCGCTTTTTTTGTGGCCTTCTAAAACCGCAATAAAATCAATGTTCCAGACAATATTGGCTTGGGTAATTAAAACATACGGCTGTACACTGCGTTTAAAGTGTTCAATATGTTCGTTCATGCGTTGGAAGCTTAACATTTCTTGAGAGGCGTCATGCATATTTTTAGGCGGTAAAATAAAAAGTCCGTCACGGCGTCTATCTAAATCCCAACGTTTTCCAGATCCTATATGATCTTGTAAAGAACGGTAATTTCCGTATGGAAAAATTGCCACATTTTTAATGCCAGCGTGTTTAATGTTTGATAATGTAAAGTCGATAAGGCGGTATTTTCCCGCAAAAGGAAGTGCCCCAGGCATACGGTGTAAGGTTAAAATATCAAGTTGTTCTTTTCTAGTGGCGTCGATAATGGTTAATAAATCATTCATTTTGGCCGCCTCCTAGTTCCCATAATGATTCGTTGTCAATCACCGTTGGGGTGTCGAATATAAGTTTCGTTTGCGGTAAAATAACGGTGTTTTCAAGGATAATACATTTTTCTAGATGGGCGTTTTCGCCGATTTTAACGTTCGAATAAATGAGTGAGTCTTTGATATAGGCGCCTGCTTTAATAAGTACGCGACTTGAGATAATACTATGGTCAATACGGCCCATAATCAGTACGCCATCACTCACTAGACTGTTTCTTACATCATCACTTGAGATGTTGTGATGAGGTGGTAGGTCTTCTGATTTTGTATATAGTGGGTTGGTTTTATAGTCATAGAGCTTTAATAATTCAGGACGGTCTAATAAGTCCATGTTGGCATCGTATAAACTTTTTACCGTTCCAACATCACGAAAATATCCGTCAAAGATATACGGACATACTTTATAATCACGTGTTAAGACTTTCGGAATGACGTTTTTACCAAAGTCATAATCTGTCGCGTCGATATTTTCTAATATGGTTTTTAGTACCTCTGTTTTAAATACATAAAGCCCCATTGAAGCGTATTCACCTTTAGGATTATCGGGCTTTTCTTCAAAGCCAGTAATGACATCATCATTGATACTGAATACACCATAACGTGATAAGGAGTCATGAGGTTTAAACGCGCCGATGGTTAAATCCGCATCGGCTTTTTTATGGTGATCAATAAGTGCATTGTAATCCATTTTATAAACATGATCTCCCGCTAAAATAAGGACATGGTCTGGGTCGTAGGAATCGATAAAATGTAGGTGTTGCTTAATGGCGTGTGCGGTCCCTTTTTGCCATTGGTCGCCTTCTCTTGATGTGTACGGGGTTAAAAAATGAATGCCCCCATCTGAGACATCTAAATCCCAACTGCTGCCGTGTTGGATATAGTTCATTAAGGCGTGTGGTTCATATTGGGTGATGACTCCAATGGTATCAATAAAGGCATGCGAAAGATTGCTTAAGACAAAGTCGATAAGCTTATATTTTCCGCCGAATGTGACAGCGGGTTTTGCGGTGTGTTTGGTAATGTCACCAAGTCTAGTTCCACGCCCTC
>CAZXSS010000054.1:5450-8849 GCA_964643385.1 uncultured Candidatus Izemoplasmatales bacterium | reverse complement strand
CATGATACATTCCTCCTTATTATACCACTGTTAAGAGTATACATTCATCTTCTGTGATGAGAATGGTGTGTTCAAAATGCGCGCTGATAGCCCCATCTTTCGTAACAGCAGTCCATCCATCATCTAACACTTTTACTTCTTTACTGCCTAGGTTGATCATTGGCTCAATCGCAAATGTCATTCCTGGTTTAAGCAATGTGCCTCTGTTAGGGTGTCCGTAGTTAGGGATTTGTGGATCCTCGTGTAAGTTTTTTCCAATCCCGTGTCCAACAAACTCTCTGACTACGCTGAACCCATGTGACTCAGCATATGTTTGTATAGCGTGTGATATATCTGTAAGTCTAGCGCCTTCTTTGGCACGTTTAAGCCCTTCATATAGTGATTTTTCCGTTACATCGAGTAATTTTTGTGCGTCTTCGGCAATGGTTCCTACAGGATAGGTCCATGCTGAATCACCATGATAGCCTTTGTAATGCGCGCCAATATCCACTTTAACGATATCACCATCTTTTAACTTGCGTTTCTTTGATGGGATACCATGAACGACCTCTTCATTAATTGAGGTGCATGCACTGCCTGGAAAGCCACCATATCCTTTAAACGAAGGTGTTGCATCGTGTTTTCTAATAACCTCTTCGACCACTTGGTCTATGTCGTATGTTGAGACGCCTGGTTTAATCATTGTTTTAACCGCTTGATGGGCAATTGCAACAATACGACCAGCTTCTCGCATAATGTCTATTTCTCGTTTTGATTTTATGGTTATCATGTAACCTCACCTAATGCTTTTTTAATATCCGCATACACTTTATCAAAAGATTGCATTCCGTTAATATTTTTGAGTATTCCGCGGCCAGCATAGTAATCGATAATTGGTTTTGTTTTAGATTCATAAATGTCTAAACGGTTTTTAACTGAGTCTAATTGATCGTCTTCTCGTTGATAAAGCATTCCACCACAGACATCGCAAACTCCATGAACTTTTGGTGGTTTAAATGATATATGGTAGGTTGCGCCACATTCTTTACATACGCGTCGCCCTATCATACGTTCTAAAATCACTTCTTTGTCAACAACAATATTAATAACTGCAGTTAGCTTTGATTGCATTTGATCGAGCATCTCATCTAACGCTTTCGCTTGTGCGACAGTTCGCGGATAGCCATCTAGGATAAAGCAACGTTCTGCATCTTTTTTTAATAGGCGTTCTCTTACAATTTCATTGGTAATATCATCACTAACGAGATTCCCTTTATTAATGTATTTCATCGCCTCAATACCTAGTTCTTCCTTGTTTCTGTATGCTTCACGAAACATTTCACCTGTAGAGATATTTGTTAACTCGAAATCTTCCACAAGTTTTGCTGATTGACTGCCCTTTCCTGCGCCAGGGGGCCCCATCAATAAGAGTTTCATGTGTACTCCCCCTTTTTATCGAATAAATCCAGTATAACTTTTTCCTTGTACATCGGTTTTAATTTGTTTAGTTGTTTCAATTGCAACACCAACAACGATTAACAGTGAAGTTCCACCGATTTGAACGTAGCTAGGTAACCCAAAAATCGCTGCGATAAAAATTGG
The DNA here is from genome assembly GCA_964643385.1 of uncultured Candidatus Izemoplasmatales bacterium. GTDB lineage: Bacteria > Bacillota_I > Bacilli_A > Izemoplasmatales > Izemoplasmataceae > SLQR01. The sequence goes on along the minus strand of CAZXSS010000054.1, from coordinate 7,268 downwards.
TAATGATGCGACGGTAACAAGATAAATAGCACCGATGGTAGTGACTCTAAATAATAATTTTGAAATGTAATTTTCTGTTTCTAATCCTGGTCTGATTCCTGGAATATATGCTTTTTGTTTTTCTAGGTTATTAGACATTTTATCAGGGTTAATTTGTACGAATGAATAAAAGAATGTAAAGACTACGATTAACGCTGCATAAATGAAGAACCCTAAAGGTCTTGTATAGTCAAACATTTCTAATAGCGTTTGTCCGAAGAATCCTAGTGTGTCAGGATTTTGAAACGATGGTAAGAAACTAAAAATTGTTTGTGGTAAACTTAGTATTGTTACAGCAAAGATAACTGGGATAACCCCTGCTGAGTTGATTTTTAACGGAATACTAGAATCTTGTCTTCCGCGTAATTTTGAACTCGCTGGTCTATTTGAATATTGAATTGGGATATTACGTGTTGCAGATTGCATGTATGTAACCCCTAAAATAACGGCAATATACACAATAACAATAATTCCAAATGTTGAGTATGACGCAATGCCAGCTCCTTCACCTGTTAAGTAATCGCCTGATAATGACGCGAACATTGATGGAATACTAGAAACAATCCCTGCAACGATAATCATTGAGGTTCCGTTTCCAATCCCTCTTAAGGTGATTTGATCGGCTAACCAAAGTAAGAATGCAGTTCCTGCAGTTAATACAAGTGCTAAATATGTGAAGGTTAAGAAGTTAGCTTCGACACCGACACCAAATAGTGTTCCCCCTGATGATAATTGAAATCCAAAAACCATTCCGAGTGCTTGTACAAATGCAAGTCCAATTGCTAAATAACGCGTGACTTGATTAATCTTTTGTTTTCCAGTTTCGCCTTCCTCAGACCACTCTTTCAATTTTGGAATAATATCCATTTGAAGGAGTTGCATAACAATTGATGCGGTAATGTATGGTCCGATTCCTAATGCAATAATTGAGAAATTACTTAATGCTGACCCGGTGAATGCATCCATGATTCCTAAGAATCCGCCGCCATCTTCAAAAATATCAGCAATTTGTGCTGTATTAATCAATGGAATGGTAATGAATACAGCCATTCGATAGACTAGGAATACAGCTAAAGTAAAGAGAATCTTTTTCATGACATCTTTATTCTTTAATACCGCCTTGATTGTTTCCATTAAATCACCTCAGTAGTTCCACCGACAGCCGTAATTTTTTCTTCAGCTGAAGCTGTAAATTTATGAGCTTTTACGGTTACTTTTTTCTCAAGTGTTCCTTTTCCTAAAATTTTAATTGGTAACGTTTTTTTCGTAACGAGTCTGTCTTGTATGAGCATATCGGGCGTTACAACTGTACCGTCTTCATAGCGATTAAGTGATTCAACATTTACCACTGCGTAGGTTACACGGTGTGGGTTGTTAAAGCCAACTTTACGTAGACGTTTAAATAATGGAGTTTGTCCACCTTCAAACCCAACGCGTACTTTTCCACCTGAACGTGCTTTTTGACCTTTATGACCAAAACCTGCAGTTTTCCCAGTACCACTTCCGGTTCCACGCCCAACACGTTTTTTTGCTTTTGTTGAACCAGGTGTTGGTTTTAATTCATGTAATTTCATATGGGTACCTCCTATTTTTCTACAACGTTCACCAAGTGAGCAATCGTATTGATCATTCCTCTAGTGGTTGGTGAGTCTTTTTTGATTACCGATTTGTTTAATTTTCTTAACCCAAGTGCTTGAGCTGTTTTCTTTTGTTTGGGAATCGCTCCAATGAGGCTTTTCACCAATGTGATTTCAAGTGTTTTTTCCATTATCCTAAAAT
>CAZXSS010000054.1:0-5350 GCA_964643385.1 uncultured Candidatus Izemoplasmatales bacterium | reverse complement strand
CCAATGAGGCTTTTCACCAATGTGATTTCAAGTGTTTTTTCCATTATCCTAAAATCTCCTTTGCTGTTTTCCCTCTAGTTTTAGCGACTTCATCTGCAGTTCTTAAACGGTTAATCCCGTCCATAGTAGCACGAACCATATTAATAGGTGTGCTTGATCCTAATGATTTACTTAAAATATCATTAACGCCTGCAGCTTCTAGAATTGCACGAACTGGTCCTCCAGCAATAACTCCTGTCCCTTCAACGGCAGGTTTAAGTAATACATGGCCAGCACCGTGACGTCCTTCAATTTGATGAGGAATGGTTGTTCCATACATAGGAACTTTTATAAAATTACGTTTTGCATCTTCGATTGCTTTTTTAATAGCATCAGGGACTTCTTGTGCTTTCCCTGTTCCAAATCCTACTTGGCCTTTTTTATCGCCAACGACCACTAAAGCGCTAAAGCGGAAACGACGTCCACCTTTAACAACTTTTGTAACGCGGTTGATATTAACAACGCGTTCTTCATAAGGATTTTCTTCTCTTCTTTTTCTGCGTTTTCTTTTGTTATTTTGCATCGGCTTACCTCCTTATTAGAATTCTAATCCTGCAGCACGTGCAGCTTCAGCTAATGCTTTGACACGTCCGTGATATAAGTATCCACTTCTATCAAAGACAACGGATTTAATATCCTTTTTGAGTGCACGTTCAGCGAGTTCTTTTCCTACAGCTTCTGCTCCTTTGATATTACCTGCAATTGAATCATCACAGAAATCTTCAACGGTTGAAGCACTTGCAAGTGTAACTCCATTGACATCGTCAATAAGTTGTGCACTTATGTTTTTATTTGAACGAAAAACACTTATACGTGGTCTTAATGCTGTTCCCACGAGTGATTTTCTAATACGTAAGTGTCTTTTTTGTCTAAGACTGTTTCTTGATTTTTTGTTAATCATATTTGTCACTCCTAACTACTATTTAGCAGTTTTTCCTTCTTTACGACGTACACGTTCATCTACGTAACGAATTCCTTTACCTAGGTATGGCTCAGGTTTTCTTATAGCACGAATGTTTGCGGCGAATTCACCAACTGCTTGTTTGTCAATTCCTGAAACCGAAATATTTGTGTTTTTCTCTACCTCGACGGTTAATCCTTTAGGAATTGTAACTTCTACGGGGTTCGAATATCCAGCACTAACCGTAATAGTATTACCGCTAACTTGTGCTCTATATCCAACACCAACCATTGAAAGTTGTTTTTTATATCCTTCGCTAACACCAATGACCATATTATTAATCAGTGAACGAATGGTTCCATGTAAGGTTCTGTCGGTTTTCGTTTCTGATGTTCTTTCAACGATAACAGTATCGTCTTCAACTTTGACGTTGATGGTATCGTGTGTTTCGATAGATAAAGTTCCTTTAGGGCCTTTAACTTCAACTGTTAATCCATTAACAGTTACGGTTACGCCTTGAGGTATTTGAATTGGTTTTTTCCCAATACGACTCATTGTTTGTACCTCCTCTATATTCTTACCATATGTATGCTAGAATTTCTCCGCCAATTTCTTGCTTACGCGCTTCACGGTCAGTCATAATACCTTTTGAAGTTGAAATAATAGCGATACCTAATCCATTTAAAACTTTTGGAATTTCACCATGTTTTGCATAAACTCTTAGGCCTGGTTTTGAAATACGTTTCAATCCTTTGACCACGCGTTCATTGTTATTATATTTTAAAGTAACACGTAAATGGTTTACGGGTTTCCCTTTAACCACCACGATGTTGTTAATATATCCTTCTTCACGCAAGACATCAAGCACTTGTTGTTTCAAATTAGATGCTGGAATATCTACCGTTTGTTTCTTCATTTGGTTTGCGTTTCTAATACGTGTTAACATATCAGCAATAGGATCTGTCATTACCATATTAAATTGCCTCCTCCCAATATATTAGGAAATTAATTTTTACCAACTTGCTTTTTTAACGCCAGGTATTTGTCCTTTATATGCTAATTCGCGGAAACAAATACGGCACAATTTAAATTTACGAATTACGGCATGTGGTCTTCCACAACGCTCGCAACGTGTATATTCACGTACTTTGTACTTTTGAGCGCTTCTTTGCTTTTCAATCATAGATGTTTTAGCCATAGATAGCCTCCTTAATTTTTTCTAAACGGCATACCGAGTTGTGTGAGTAATTCTCTTGCTTGTTGATCGGTTTCCGCTGTAGTTACGATTACAATGTCCATCCCGCGGACACGATTGATTACATCGTAGTCAATCTCTGGGAAGATTAATTGTTCTTTTACACCGAGTGTAAAGTTTCCTCTTCCATCAAATGCCTTAGGACTAACACCTTGAAAGTCACGCACACGTGGAAGTGCAATATTCATAAGTTTATCTAAAAACTCAAACATTCTTACACCACGAAGAGTCACTTTACAACCGATTGCCATACCTTCTCTTAATTTAAAGTTAGCAATTGATTTTTTCGCTCTTGTAATGACAGGTTTTTGTCCAGTTAACAGGGTCATTTCGTTGACAGCGTCATCTAACACTTTTGGGTTAGCAACGGCATCTCCAACACCCATGTTTACAACAACCTTTTCAATTTTTGGTGCTTGCATCACAGAACTAAATTCGAACTTTTCAACAAGCGATGGACGTACTTCATTATTATATTTTTCTTGTAAACGATTCATCCACTAATGCCTCCTCTCCTGATTAGTCTAAGACCTCACCAGTTTTTTTAGCAACACGTACTTTGCGTGTTACTTCTTTTTTCTTTACCGTTTCAGTAATTGTTTTATAGCCTACTCTAGATGCACCTTTTTTAGTCGCGATCATAACATTTGATGCGTGAATTGGTGCTTCAAATTCGACAATACCCCCATCAGGGTTTGTTTGAGTAGGTTTCGCGTGTTTTTTGACGATGTTAACGCCTTCGACAAGCACACGGTTTTCTTGTGGGAATGTTCTTAAAACAGTTCCTTCTTTACCTCTAGCTTCGCCAGAGATAACGCGTACTTTATCACCTTTTTTGATTTTCATACGTTTTCCTCCTACTCTTTATAATACTTCTGGAGCTAGTGAGACGATTTTCATAAATCCGGCTTCACGTAACTCTCTTGCGACTGGTCCGAAAATACGTGTTCCGCGTGGTGATTTATCATCACGCACAATAACAGCGGCATTTTCATCAAATTTAATATATGTACCGTCTGGTCTACGTGTTTCATGAACCGTACGGACAATTACAGCTTTTACAATTTCACCTTTTTTCACCATACCACCAGGTGCAGCAGTTTTAACAGTTGCGGTGATGATGTCACCGATTCGGGCGTATTTTCTTCTTGAACCACCTAATACTTTAATGGTTAAGATTTCTTTAGCACCAGAATTATCTGCGATTTTTAATCTTGACTCTTGTTGAATCATCTTAAAGAACCTCCTTTATAAGCTCTCTAAACGAGAACTTTGCTCTCTACGATTTCAAGAAGGCGGAATTTTTTTGTTTTCGATAATGGACGAGTTTCCATAATCTTAACGATATCTCCAACCTGTGCTTGATTGTTTTCATCGTGTGCAGCGATTTTTGATGATTGCTTAACACGTTTCCCATATAGTAGATGTTTTTTATAATGTTCCACCATTACTGTGATTGTTTTATCTGTTTTTGTAGATACTACAGTACCAGTAAGGATTCTTCTGCGATTACGTTCCATAGAATTCTCCTCTCGACTTATTGCGCATCGCGTTCATTAAGTATAGTCTTCATGCGCGCAATTGCTTTTTTAACTTTGCCAATTCGAGCTGTATTTTCTAATTGACCCGTTGCTTGTTGAAAACGTAGATCGAATAATTCTTTTTTCATTGCAACGATTTCACTATTGATTTTAGCAGTGTCCCATTCTCTAATTTCTTTAGCGTTCATTAGAATCACCACTTTCTTTCTTTACGACTTTGGTTCTTACTGGTAGTTTATGAGATGCAAGTCTTAATGCTTCTTTTGCGACCTCTTCAGTAACTCCAGCAACTTCAAACATAATGGTTCCCTCTTTAACAACGGCAACCCAGCTCTCTGGAGATCCTTTCCCAGATCCCATACGAACTTCTAATGGTTTCGCTGTTTTTGCCATATGCGGGAAAATTCTGATCCATACTTTACCTTGTCGTTTCATGAAACGGTTAATTGCAATACGTGCCGATTCAATCTGACGGTTAGTGATCCAAGCACCTTCTAATGATTGAAGACCGTAATCTCCAAAACTTACGCTTGTTCCACCTTTGGCTTTTCCTTCATATGATACTCTATGAGGGCGTCTATATTTTGTTCTTTTAGGCGTTAACATTTAGTTTGCCCCCCTTTTTTTCTTTTCAGGTAAAATTTCACCTTTATAAATCCATACTTTAACACCAAGTTTTCCGTATGTTGTAGCAGCTTCTGCTGTTGCATAGTCTACGTCTGCACGAAGTGTGTGTAGAGGTACATTACCTTCACTATATCCTTCGCTACGTGCCATTTCAGCTCCGCCTAAACGTCCAGAAATTAGTGTTTTGCATCCTTGAGCGCCTGCACGCATAGCTCTTTGAATAGCCATTTTTTGCACGCGTCTAAATGATGCACGATTTTCAAGTTGTCTCGCAACTGAATCAGCCACTAATTGTGCGTCTAATTCAGGTTTTTTAACTTCGACAACATTTAAGATGATTGTTTTATCTGTTAATTCTTTTAACTTATTGACAACTTGATTTTTGACTGAACCTTCTCTACCGATAACCATTCCTGGTTTTGCTGTATGTACTGTTAAGATGATACGGTTCTTTAATCTTTCGATTTCAATTCTTGATACCGCAGAATTTATATACAGTTCTGTTAATAATTCGCGGATTTTAATGTCTTCTTGCAACAAATCAGCAACATCATTTTTATCAGCATACCAACGAGAATCCCAGTCTCGTATAATTCCAACTCGTAATCCGACCGGACTTACCTTTTGACCCATTAGATTCCCTCCTTTACTCTTTCTCAGCAACGACTATTGTGACGTTACTGGTTCTTTTCAAGATTTGTGATGCGCTTCCTTTGGCACGGGCTCTAATACGCTTAAGCGTTGGGCCTTCACCAACATATATTTCTTTAATGTAGAGGCTTTCTACATCCATATCATAATTATGCTCTGCATTTGCAACCGCAGAACGTAGTAATTTTTCAACATGTGGTGATGCAGATCTTGGAGTAAATTTTAAAATTGAGAATGCTTCCCCGATGTTTTTACCTCTAATTAAATCAATGACTAATTTGACTTTGCGAGAAGAAATGCGAATCATTTTTGCTTGTGCTTTAGCTTCCATAATAT
>CAZXSS010000053.1:3408-9078 GCA_964643385.1 uncultured Candidatus Izemoplasmatales bacterium | reverse complement strand
TTTGGAGCGTTTTTTTATTTCTTATGTTTTATAAATAAAAAATATGATAAAATAAAGAAAAAACATGATAGTAAAGGAGATATACAATGGAACGAAAAGCAATGAAGCGTCGCGCAAAAAGCCTAATGCATAAAAATTATGGTATGTATATTGCAATGGCAATTATTCCTGTGCTTATTGTAAGTGTTGGTGGAGGCGCAACATTTGGTCTTGCAGCAATCTTTTTAGCACCACTCTTTGTTGGTCAAGCATTGTTCTTTATGCTCTCAAATGAAACTGAAGCGAGCAAAGCATTGCAGATTGATCTTTTATTTGAAGGATTTAAAGGAAATCGGTATTTAAGAAACGTTGCGTATTTGTTATTAAGAGAAATATTCATCTTTTTATGGATCTTATTGCTTATTATTCCAGGGATTATCAAAAGTTTAGCATATGCGCTTGTTCCGTATCTACTAGCGGATAAAAGCATTGATTTATTAGACGAAGACCCAATCACAAAAAGTCGTAAAATGATGTATGGCTATAAATGGGAATTGTTTGTCCTTCATTTATCGTTCATTGGTTGGTTCATCCTTGGCGCATTAACGCTTGGAATTTTGACCATTCTTTATGTACTGCCGTATTATTATCAAACCATGGCGATTTTTTATCAAAAAGTAAAAGATAATTATGACCCAAAAGTAAAAGAAGGATTCCCACAATACTAAACGCCTATACCAAGGCGTTTTTTATTTCGAACATATGTGTCTTACTTTATCTTGAACTGATATATGGTATAATATAACTGTAAACTACTTGTACACAAAAAAAATAGGAGGTCATATTTTGTACGAGATTGTTGAAGATTTTACCCATGATATTTTTAAGGAAAAAGAAGGACCATTTGTATCTATTTATCAAAATGTCCATAAGGCACCATCAGAAACACAACAAGATATTATTATGTTTAAGAACCATCTAAAAACTGTTGAAGCGTCACTTAAAGAAAAATACGACGATACATTAATTAATACGATTTTAGATCAAATTCGTCCATTAAAGGAAGAAAAAGACTTTTGGAACACGAACAGAGAAGCCATCGCCATTTTCGCATCACGAAATGACTATGTTGTCTTTAGACTTAATCGTCCTGTTAAAGACAAGGCCATCGTGGCGGATAGTTTCCATATAAAACCATTAATACGCTATTTCCAAACACGCGGTACGTTTGATGTATTGGCACTTAACCGAGAATCATTTAGCCTTTATACATGTACACAAGATATATGCCATGAGGTCTCTTTTGAACCAGGAACCCCAGTGACTAAAGAAGAGGTTCTTGGGTACTTAGATGAAGAAGGCTATTTATCACACGCCTCATATAACGGTGCCGATAGTCAAGCAATGTATCACGGTCACGAAGACAATAAAAATATAATCGAAAAAGATACCGAAAGATATTTTCGATATGTCGACCACTTTATTAATGATACGTATTCAAAACCAACAAACCGACCACTTATATTATGGGCACTCCCAGAACATCAAGGCGAGTTCCGTAAAATATCAAAAAATGCCTATCTTATAGAAGAGGGTATTAATCACTCTGATAACGAACTTACTGAAGAAAAAGTAAGAGCGACAGCATGGGAAGTTGTTGAACCTAAATATAAAGAAGAAATCCAACAAATTATTGATACTTATGAGCATGCGCATGCAAAAGGATTGGCATCAGATAATATCAATGAAATCGGTAAAAAAGCCATCGCTGCTAATATTGATACTGCGATCATTCAATCAGAAAAAACCATCGCGGGAAAATTAAATAAAGAAGATGGAACCATTATTGAAGGCAAAATTAAAGATCCAATGTATGATGATGTCCTTGATGATTTGGCTGAAGTAATCCATCAACAAGGCGGTAAAGTTATCGTCCTTGATGAAGAAGAAATGCCTACTGATAAAGGCATTGCAGCCATATTTAGATATTAACCCACACACTGCACCCCTTGTGGGTGCAGTTTTTATTTAGGAGGATGAATATGAATCATAAAGAACACCATAAAATGATGATTAAAATGTTTAAAAAACGTTTCATAGTGAGTGTCATACTTACTGTCCCTATTTTATTATTATCACTAACCATCCAACGATGGATTGGCATAACGCTCGAATTTCCTTTGCGTGGAGAACTTTTATTTGTTATTGCAACAGGAATATTCTTCTATGGTGGGTGGCCGTTTCTAACAGGAGCGAAAGATGAAATTAGTAAGAAAATTCCTGGGATGATGACGTTAATCGCCCTTGCGATTACCGTCGCATATCTTTTTAGTAGTGCGACAGTATTTGGGCTTCCTGGGGAAGGATTTTTTTGGGAGCTCGCAACGTTAATCGATGTCATGTTATTGGGACATTATATTGAAATGAAATCCGTCTTAAGCGCATCAAGTGCCCTTGATGAATTATCAAAACTAATACCTGATCAAGCGCACCGTATCGTTGATGGCAAAGAAGAAGATGTCTCTGTTGATGATTTAGAAAAAGATGATATCATCCGTGTTAAACCTGGTGAAAAAATCCCTGTCGATGGAATCATTGTCAAAGGAAAAACCGATGTTAATGAATCCTTAATGACAGGAGAATCTAAACCTGTGAAAAAATCAAAAGATGATGAGGTTATTGCTGGGTCTATAAATGAAGATGGTACGATTGATGTAAAAGCATCTCACTTAAAAGAGGATAACTATATTTCTAAAGTTATTAAACTGGTTGAAGACGCCCAAGAAAGTAAATCGAAAACGCAAAATTTAGCGGATAAAGCCGCCTTTTATTTAACGGTTATTGCGATTAGTATCGGTATAATTACCTTTGTTGTATGGTATCTAATTTCAGACGAACTAGCCGTAGCAATTACCCGTATGGCGACGGTTATGGTTATCACTTGTCCGCATGCATTGGGACTTGCCATTCCTCTTGTTGTTGCTAACTCGATGACATTATCTGCTAAACATGGGTTGCTTATTAGAAACAGAACAGCATTTGAAAATGCCCGTAATATCGATTGTATGGTATTTGATAAAACTGGAACACTCACTGAAGGTGAGTTTAAAGTACACTTCATAAAAACCGCAACAAATGATATTGAAGCACAAGATGTTTTAACAGTCGCCGCAAGCGTTGAACAAGCATCAGAACATCCCCTCGCACGAGGTATATTAAAAAAAGCCAAAGAAGACAACATTGATTTAAAAGACGTTAGTGATTTTGAAGCGATGAAAGGCGAAGGGGTTAAAGCGACCCTGAATAAAGATACGATTTTAGTCGTGAGTCAAGATTACGTAAAAAAACACGACATGAAACAACTAGATGTTGAAGATGAACACGAACTATCAACCTCTGTATATGTCATTAAAAATGATAGCGTTATTGGGATGATAGGTTTATATGATAAAGTACGCGATGACGCAAAAGATGCCATTAAAGCGTTCCAAAACCAAGATGTCGATTGTTATATGCTTACAGGAGATAACGAGAAAATAGCGAAAGAAGTCGCTGATTATTTAGGACTAGATGGCTATTTCGCTGAAGTTATGCCTGATGAAAAACAAGATAAACTAAAAGAACTAAGAAAAGATTATAATTTCATCGCAATGACAGGAGATGGTGTCAATGATGCACCATCACTTGCCGAAGCTGACATTGGTATTGCCATCGGATCAGGAACAGATGTTGCCGCAGAAACTGCTGATATAATTCTTGCAAGCAATAATCCTAAAGATGTTGTCAGGTTAGCTGATTTCGGAAGAAAAACCTATCATAAAATGATTCAAAACCTTATTTGGGCAACTGGATACAACGCCATAGCTATACCTTTGGCTGCTGGTGCTTTAGCGACATACGGGCTGACTATTTCACCTGCTGTTGGGGCAATCTTTATGTCATTAAGTACTGTCATTGTTGCAATAAACGCAAAACTGCTAAAATTTAACGTGACAGAAGAGGAAAACTAAGCGATAATAATATTAAGACATCAAAGAAAAGAGGGCGTTTATGGACAATCTACATACATCTGTAATAACCTATTTAGAAACCCACGGACGTGAATTGGAAAAGGCAAAATACAATTACTTTTTCAATGGTGGATCAAAAGATGCCATTATTTCCGCTTTAAAAACATATCAAAATAATGATGGTGGATTTGCACATGCCTTAGAACCAGATTTTACCACCGAAGAAAGCAATCCTATTGATACTTGGACAGCCATTAAAACGATGCGGTTATTAGATTTACCAAAAGACCACCCGTTAATAATCGATACTTTACACTATTTAGATCAAACACCGTATAATGAAAATGGCTTTTATTACTACGCAATCCCAAGTATCAATGACACACCTCATGCGCCTTGGTGGCATTATAATGAAACACGTCGTATCCAGGGTTATAATCCGACAGCGTCGCTGGTTGGATTCATCTTAAAATATGGCGAAAAAGACACACCATTTTATGACCAAACTTATGCGTTTTATCAAACCATGATTAATGATTTTATTAACCAGCCAACAGAAGAAGTACATGAACTAAATTGTTTTGTTGAACTGTATGAAGATGTACGTATTGATTTTGATACAACAGCGTTTAAGAACGTTCTAAAAAAACAAATTATAAAAACAGTAAACCCAAGTCCTCAAGCATGGTTTACTACCTACACCGCTAAACCATCAGACCTTATTCACACACCAGAAACCCCTGGGTATACGGATATTAAAAATTTGGTTACACTTGAGAATAATCTTTTATACACGACCCGTAATGATGATGGTGTATGGGATATTACCTGGGAATGGGGCCAATATGATGATGCATTTGAGGAAGCAAAAAAAGCTTGGAAAAGTATTTTAGCCTTTTCTAATTATTACCGCATTATTCGGTTTAAAGCAGCCTAAAACAAAGGCGATGACTAAAACGTCATCGCCATTTTTTTATGATTGAAAGTCGTAGGTATCATAATATAGTAAGAGCGCTAGATGTGGATAATCGATAAATGGATTACGGTTTTTCTGATAACCAAAAATAACCTCATTACGGTTCCGTTCAAAGTCATCGACAGGATCGTTTAAATGCCATTCAAGCAACATTTCTAAATCGCCAATAGTTTGAGAACTAATCGATAACTCATCATACCTTGCATCCATATAAAAAACAATTCTTGCTATATCGCCCTTTACCTCATCTGGTGGTTCATAGGTGCCAGCCGTGGTTCCAAATGGCATATTGCCACGACTGGAATTTTCATTAACATCAGAAGGCTTTAAATGATGCATGTCATCTTTTGCACCTGTGCTCTCAAGTTTTGATTGCGGCCATACATGTTCTCTATTCCAGTTTGGAAAATCCCATTCGCCTTTAACTGAGTCGCGTGTATAAACTAAAATAATATTGTTTGGATTATTTGGGTCCTCATCACTATGTTCAAGGACGGTTTTGGCAAAATCATAACCTAAATCCTGAACTCCAGTATTCAGTATTAACTCTAAACTAGCGTATAAATCTTCGCCATATAATCCTTCTGCGGCGTTATAATAATCAATTAGGTCAGTTTCCAGTAAAGCTTCCATGGTATCATTAATATAATCATCATCAGGGTCTATATTATTATCAGAATCCGTATTATCATTCGGGTCAGTATT
>CAZXSS010000053.1:0-3308 GCA_964643385.1 uncultured Candidatus Izemoplasmatales bacterium | reverse complement strand
TTATCAATTACTGTGATGTCATTGTCATCTCCATAAAAGAGCATATAAACACCATCACTCTCGTGATCAGTATAATATAAAACGTCAATTTCAATGGTTTGACCAACATATGCATTTAAAGCATTTAGCGCAGTCTGACTGGCATTATAGTATATAGTTATCTCCTCATTACCATCGGTTAATACCAAATTTGTATATTGGCCATTTGTAACCGTATTAAGCGTCGCAGTTACAGAATAAACACGCCCAGATACCGTAGGATCACTGGTTGCATCAAGGGCCAATATTTCTGATAAAGACGCTTCATAAACAGGATAAGACAAGGTATCATTTGTGGTTAAAATTGTTTCTGTAACCTCGGTTAATTGCATCATTGTATAATATTGACTTACAGTACCTGTAATGCTTACTGTATCACCTGGTACAGCACTTAAATTGTCATCGTAGATATTGACGTTAAACTGTCCATCTGTAATGTAATATCCGCCATCATAAGCAGCAAATACGGTGCCTTCTAATGTAACAGTATCACCAAAGCTAGCCGCGGTATAAAACGATTCAATGGCACTATCTTCTAAAGCATCTAAGACGATTTCTAATGTCATATCTTCATCAATAGTAAAGGTATAACTTGATGCGGAACTGACTATGCCTGTTGCATCTTCATAATGTGAAAATTCCCATGAACTGGGTAGTGATTCAATGGTAATTGTGACGTTATCTCCGACCTCATAGGGTCCATCATCTGATAATGTATAATTTACATTATCGACTGAACTAATTACATCTAAAGTAACGTGTGTTTCATTGTCTTCTTCAACAACCTGTGTATCATCATCTTGTTGCTCTGGTACTGTAACCTCATCAAGCAGTTCACACGCGGTTAGTGTAAGTAGTGATACTAAAAGGGTTAAAAGTATAAATAGTTTTTTCATCGTAGCCTCCATCTAAATGTCCTAACAGTAAACTATACCATATTTATTCATGTCATACAAGTGGGACTTCTTTATAGTCTTAATTATAATATTTATAAAATTCTTGAACTAAAGCCGGTTCTTCGTTATAATGTTGTCGAAAGAGGTGGAGGAATTGAAATTAACTGAACTTAAAAAACACAATGAAGCCAACATTGTGTCATTAAAAAACATCGATAAAACCTTTCTTTCGCGCTTGTTTGACCTTGGAATTTATGAAGGTGCTAAAGTAAAAATGTTAAATATTTTACGCTTAAATCGCCTGTATTTAATCGAAATAGATGATGTCGAACTTGCTTTACGCAAAGAAGATGCTGAAAGGATTGAGGTGGAGGTATGATTTATCTACTTACTGGGAATCCGAATGTCGGAAAATCGACATTTTTTAATGCCCTAACAGAATCTAACGTCCACGTTGGAAACTACCCTGGTGTTACCGTTGAAAAACGAGCACATACAATAAAAGATTTAGCTGATGCGACCCTAGTTGACCTTCCTGGAACCTATAACGTCGCGCCTACAAGTGAAGATGAAGGGATTGTTACTAAAGCATTATTAGAAGAGTCTTATAATGGTATTGTCAATATTATTGATTCAACCCATTTAAAACGTAACTTACAACTTACAGTTCAATTATTAGAATTAGGTGCCCCAACATTAGTCGTATGTAACTTAGAAGATGCACTTGGTGCAACGGGCTATAAAGTCGACACCGATAAACTTAAAGACCGGCTTAATGCTAATGTTGTAAGTGTGACTGCAACTAAAGATATGCAAGCAACACAAGCAAAAACCATTTCTGCATTAAAACATCTAACACCCCAAGAACCACTGCATATCACATATCCAGATGTTGTAGAAGAGGCGATAAAAACCATTTCTAACTTATTGAGATTTGACACGCTTCAAGTCAATCGCCGCTGGGCTGCCCTTCAGGTTTTAGAAGGCAATCAAGCTTTGATTGATTATGTAGATCCCCATAAATTAGAAACAATCAATCGCGTCATTAAAGACACTGAAGATTATATTATCAAACACAATTTAGGGCTATCCCTTGTTGGGGTTATTTTTATGACACGCCGTGCCTTTATCGAATCGGTCGTTTCTGATGTGCTTGTCAAAGAAGTCGATAAAGCACACCCTAAATACTTTAACCAAAAAGTTGACCGATATTTAACCCATCCATTGCTTGGTATACCATTTTTCTTCTTTGTGATGTTCATGGTATATCAAATAAGTTTTGGGACCTTTTTAGGACTTGGTGTATTTTTACAAGGTGGATTTGAATGGTTTTATGATGAAGTATTCGCAACATACACTAGCCAGTTTTTAGAACTCATTGGATTTTCTGGGTTTATTCATGGATTAATTGTTGATGGTATGATTGCTGGTGTTGGTGGTGTGCTTGTCTTCTTGCCACAAATAGTTATTTTGTTTTTCTTACTTTCTATTTTAGAAGGTACAGGCTATATGGCAAGAGTCTCGATGGTTATGGACCGTACTTTAAGTAAGTTTGGTCTAAATGGGCGTAGTATCGTACCGATTATCACTGGATTTGGATGCGCTGTACCCGCCGTTATGAGTACTCGTACTATTGCAGATAAAAAAGAGCGGTTCCTAACTATGCTGACGTTACCATTTGTCTCATGTAGCGCTAAACTCCCTATATACGGAATATTCGTAAGTCTATTTTTTGAACAGTACCGTGCTGTTGTAATGATGGGTCTTTATCTTTTAGGTATCGTCATGATTTTAATCGCATCAGCACTTTTAAAAAGCACCGTTTTAAAAGGTGCAGGCTCAAAATTTGCGCTGGAAGTACCACCCTACCGCATGCCACAACTTAGAACCATTACCTATCAAGCCCTAGATAAAGCGAAACGGTTCTTGAAAAAAGCCGGGACGTTCATTCTCATTGGTTCAATGATCTTATGGTTACTTTCAAACACGGGACCAGGTGGATTATTGGTACCACAAGAAGAAAGTTTTCTAGCCTATATTGCCGGGTTTATCGCGCCAATATTCATTCCTCTTGGGTTTGGCACATGGCAAGCAACGAGTGCTCTTATTAGTGGCTTCTTAGCCAAAGAAGTTGTCGCAAGCAGTTTAATTATTCTTTACGGAAGTGAAACTGCAATTACCTTAGCTTTCACCATTCCATCGGCGATTATCTTCTTAGTATTCAGTAGTTTATATGTTCCATGCTTAGCAACACTTGCTACGATTAAAGGGGAAACAAATTCTAAAAAATGGACCGTATTTGCTGTCATTATGCCATTTGTTTTAGCATATATAGTCGCATTGCTCGTCCGTGGTATTATTGCATTATTCTAA